>JBGOYR010000118.1:0-3793 GCA_041479765.1 Bathyarchaeia archaeon
AGCCGTTTCCGCAGCCAGCGTCCAGAATCGATGAACCTTCAACCGAGCCCATTATCCGAAAGATCGCAGGATCAACAACGTACTGTCTATTCCTGTCTCCGCGAACGGTATAGTGGCTACTCAAGCGGTCTGCCAACTCGGCCCAAGCTTGTGCAGTTCTCTTTTCGGTTACGGCCTTCCTTAACGGGATATTGATGGTGGCACTCATTGAGAGTTTGACTTCATTGTCTAAGCTGGTGTGTTTCTTTTGCATATCTTTATGAGTTGCCACGGATGCTTGCTTAAGAATTCCGGATAGTCTAGGGTTGGGTGATAATCGTTGCAGTTTTTGCATTTGAGAGCATAGTACGTTTTCCACTGCCAGAAGGCGCCTTGGACTAGTTTGTGTTTTTCGGCGCATGATATACAGATGGACTGCTTGGTTTTTTCGCACCATGTTATTCCGTTGAAGTGTCTGGGTTTTCCGCAGATGCTGCAAACAAATCGCTAATGCCGGTTGCATCTTGGATAATCGCTTTCAACGTCTCTGGTTGCCTTTCGCAACGGGTAAGCTTGGTCAGTGGCGTGAATCTGTTGGCAGTACCTGCAGACAACCATGTCAAATCCACATTGTAGAAGCTTGTTTGCTGTTAAAGCATTTCGCACAGGAAGTCTTGTCGCGGGGCACATGTCTCCCACGCAACCTAACGCTTAACTTCATTGTGGAGCGTCACGCTCCTCTCGGGTTAAGTTCTCCCGTCGTGGGATGTTTTGCCCGCGCCCGCCGTGTCCCATGCTTGGGTAAACCCGCCATCACCGCACGCAAGCAGTGCTTGCCGCTTCCGTTGGGTCCGTCTGCATGAAGTTGCCAGCGGGATTACAGAAGGCTCGAAAACAGTCATCGCCTGAAAGAAGCAATGACAACCACCAAAATTAAACATTACTATCCACGAATACATGTCGCAACACAAGGCCGTGTCTAGCACATGCTTCAGCCCCTGTTTCACATGTTTGCAGGGTAAGCCAACCATGACCAATCTTTCACTTGCTGGCAAGTGCTTTTTTTGAACGGTCATTTAGTTTAATGCCCTGTGTCTCATAGATCGCGCAGAGTATATGTGTGGATACCCAAACCTTAACAGAAACCTGCACATGCTAGCTTATTCTTAAATCCATCTTGTCTAAAGCTCTTGTATGGTTTTGAAGTGAGGGTCGTCTGTAGGTCTGTTTTTTGAAGAACTGCGTCGTCTTGGGAGTAGTAGTGCTCGACAAAGAACCTCGCGTCATAAACTGTTCTAGACGTCTTCTTCCCTGAGCTTACCCAGCAGCTTTTTCATTTCCTGTGGGGTCGCGTGTTTGGCACCTGAGCCTGCGAGGTCTATGGTGGATTTCCTGGGTTTGAAGAGGATGTCTTCATCGGTTTCGACGACTTCAAGCCTTGTGCCTTCTTCAATTTTGAACTTGGCACGGAGTTTGGCAGGCATGGTGATTTGACCTTTTCTTGTCACAACAACTTCGGTTTCCATCTCTTTCATAGTAGTACACTATGAAGGTAATACCTATGAACTTTTTTGCATGCTGCAATCATGAAGAAAAGAGGCTTTGACTAGTGTGACCGTACTTGACCATTCACGTTTGGTTGACGACTTTTCTCAAGTGCTCAATGTTGATCATTTCTTGCATGTTCAGTTCGAAGGCCGCTACGGGGTTCTCCAATCTCCAGCTTTCCAAAACACTAGGGTTGATCTCGCCTAAGGTTCCGATAGCAGTTTCGTTGATGGTTACCGTGCCTGCTCGTCCTTCAATGAGGCTTGAGTGGTTTGTCTCCTCTGTTTGCCATTCTAATCTGAGGTTTGTGAGGAGTGCATCTAGGGTTTGTTTGGCTTCGGTGAAGCTTGCGTTTGCATGGTAGATGACTGCTGCCAGTCTGTATTCGTCTCTTGTCCTTGTTTCCTTCTTCTCATCTGGTAGTGTGATTTTGCCTAGTTCGAATATTCTTTGTGGGCATTCCACATGTAGGTTGTTGCTTATGAATTCCAGTAGGCCTGGAAGTAGCCAGTTTCTTAGGCATGTCAGGGTTGTGACTTTCGGGT
The DNA here is from genome assembly GCA_041479765.1 of Bathyarchaeia archaeon. Taxonomy (GTDB): domain Archaea; phylum Thermoproteota; class Bathyarchaeia; order Bathyarchaeales; family Bathycorpusculaceae; genus DATKKK01. The sequence goes on from JBGOYR010000118.1 coordinate 2,073, forward strand.
TTGCTATTTCCACGATCTTCTGTTTCTTCAGGTTCATTCTTGTGAATAGATTCTCTGGGTTCGTCAACGTGTATGTTGACACTTCTTGGAAGCCTAGCCCAACCATGAGCTCTCTTGCCTTGTCGATGAGCTTGTTTTCGGGTTTTTGCCACCCGGTCACGGGCATTTTACGCCAAAACGGTTCAATGTTGTTGTAGTCATAGGCTATGGCTACGTCTTCTACCATGTCTACAGCGTGCATCACGTCAACCCTATAGCAAGGAACACGCACGCGAACACAATCCTTACTCGTTTCTTCCACGCCATAGCCAGCCTTGCAGAGTAGTTCGCCAATCTGCTTGCCAGTCAGCCTCAAACCAAGCAATCCGTTCGTGTACTCCACATCTAGACTCCTCTCGCTTGTGCTGAAGTCAGGTGTTGTAACGTCCATCTTTCTGTGCGGGTAGTGAACCCTCGTGGCATAGGCTTTTCCGCCCCGGTCAATAAGCGACAGCGTCACAATCTTCAGCACGTTCAGAACCGTCTCATGTTTCGTGCCTGTTACTTCCACAAGCACGTTCCGCGCGTTCTCCATGATCCTTCCAAGATCATTCGAGTTTATGATTGGCGGAAACGAGAGCGGCGTCCTCTCTGAATCCAGCAGAATCGGATAAACAGGATGCTTATTTACTATGTGTCCGTACTCCAAGCCCTTCGGATGCTCTTTCAGCATCTGCTTCAGAGTCATTTTCTCCGTGAAGCCCAGTGGTGCGAAGCTGACTTCGGTTGGTTTGGCCACGCCATAATAGAGTGGTAGTTTTATCAGGTCAAGATTGTACAGCCCGATGGAGGTTTTCTGCCTGTTCCTTCCATAAGTCTGATCCAGCTTGTCTTGCATGTGCATGAATCCGCGAATGATCGCGTCTGTCAGTGCTAGGTTTTTGACGATTGAGCATCCGATGAAAGGACGGATATTATCCAATCGTTTGTCAACAAAGACTTCTCCTAGCTGCTTACCAACTGTGTATTCCTTCAGTCCTTGCTCAATGCCTAAGAAGCCTTTCAGCGCTCTGACAAGTCCTTCAATGTTCCACGTGTCGGGCCTGTTCGTATCCTTGATCTCAACGTTCATGACACCTTCTTTCTCGTCGAAAAGTTTCACTTCGCCCTTCACAAACGCCAGAACATCGTTGATCTTCTCTATGTTCTTGTTGAAGCTCATCCCGAGCAGGCGCTCGAATTCTCCGTAGTCAACGTCTATGGTTGGCGTCTTAGATCACCGCCTTCCTTCTCAGCCAGTCAAGATCATTGCTGAAGATGTACCTAATTTCCTCAACGTCAGCACGCATCATGAATAGCCGATCAATGCCCAGACCCCAGGCGATAACGGGCTCTTTGATGCCCAGCGGCAGCGTGACTTCTGGCCTGAAGATTCCTGAACCTCCAAACTCTATCCAGCCATAGCCTTCCTTGTAGGCGCTTAGCTCTACGCTAGGCTCGGTGAACGGAAAGTAATCTGGCCTGAACTTGACCTTGTCCGCGCCGGCTACTTCAAACGCGAACTTCTGCAGAACGCCCAGCAAATCCCTCAGCGTCAAGTCCTTATCAATCACTATGCCCTCAACCTGGTTAAACTCGGTCAAGTGCGTTTTGTCCACGATTTCTGGACGATAACATCGCGCTATCGAGAAGTACTTTCCCGGAATCTCCAGATCTTTGCTGAGTAAGGTTCTGGCGCTGAG
>JBGOYR010000119.1:0-3701 GCA_041479765.1 Bathyarchaeia archaeon
CAGAGGAAAAGAGAGCCAAAAGAGCTGAACGCGCCCTTGACAAGCTGGTCAAGAGAGGTGTCCTAAACAAAGAAGATGAAACCTACGCTCTGAACCGAAAGTACGCGACAACCAAGAATCGCGTAAGAAAGCTTGTAACAGAACTGGGAGACCGCTTTTTCTTCACCGAAACAGGAAATGCCATGAAAGTCCTGAAAGATGGAAAGGAGCATTGGCTTACAACTCTAGACATTGCTTTTCTAACGCTTTTCACGTTGCACTTGCTGATGGAGGAGTGTTGGAAGCGACACATCCTACTTATCGGCATGACCAAGGACACGGCGGCCAGAGACTTCAAACGCCAGCTAGTTCCAATCATGCGGAACGCGGGTCTGCTCAGAACCACGATCTCACAGGAAACACTTACTGCTTTGCCTAACACTGACCGCATGATCCTTCAGTCAGCCAGCATCTTCAACCTAGACAAAATCAAACCGCCATGGAGCCTAATCGAATACGACTCCGCCATAAGAACCATGATTCCCGACAGACAGAAACGCGAAGGCCACGTATCAGGAGCCATTAAAAACAGAATCACACTCGAAAAGACATTCCTGAAAACCTACGTCCAACTCACCCAAGCCAAGTCAGACCCCATGCTCCGAAGCAACGTACTACTCATCGACCGCCTAGTCTACCCAGAATACGACTACAAACCAGAAAACACGGTAGAGTTCCGTAGCGAGTTCGGAAGCGCCGTAGAGCCAGTCGAAATCATCCTGTTCAAAAATAAGACTATCCCAAATCCCCTCCAGAATCTGGTCATGAATGTTCTGATTGCTATGGCTCCTTCGAGCATTCCTGAAGCTTTCGGCCACAACAAGCCCCTGTTCATCGCTGACAAGATTGCGAAGTGGAACTACAGCCAGTTCAAATGCATGGTGGACAGCACGGCAGGGTGGATACTGAATAATCATAAATTGAGGAGGTTCATATTCTACATGAGCACGTTCAGGGAAAGGAGGGCCTCGATTGAAGCCGCAAGAAGAGAATAAACTCAACAACGCATACTTCACAGACTTCGAAGGCAAATTCAACGCACGCCTAGCCGCCGTCATCCCAAGATTCTTCGCAGGAGGCGGAGAAGAAACCAAGGTTACAGGCACAAGCGCACGGTACCAATGCCGCGTAAAAGTTGAGTACCAGAAAGACCTGATGGGACTTCTTGAAGAGGGCATGCTTCTTGCAGTCAAGAACTTCAAGCAAACAGGACCTGATGAAGAGCGATTCACACTCATGGAAGTCAGCCGAGTGTGGCCAGAACACTTCGGACTGCGAGGCTTGTCTGATCACAGCTATTACCCTATGCAGTTTGAAATCATTGAACAGTCTGAAGATGACTGGCAGACAGACGACACATCCACAATGATGATTCAGATAGATGCGATCCCCATAAACTATGACCTGATCCTGAACAAGAAGTGCGAGTTCAGGTTCGAGAAAGGCTTCTCCTACCCAGTTGCAGGCAGTCCCTGTTGGGTTCTGAACAGCGAAATGATAAACCGCATGTACAACCAAAAAATCGCTGAACAGCTTGAGGTGGATACGTCAAAAACGGTTGAAGACGCTAGAGCCGATCCGAGGCTGGGTTTGATCAAAATGTTTGAGGCAAGCAAAACAGCCATTCCGATCTACGTGGATTTTGAAAAGCTTGTTCGCTATCACTTCGGGGTTTTCGCGTTCACTGGCGGCGGGAAAAGCAACCTGATGTCAAACGTTCTGCGCAGACTATTGCTCCATACTGATAACACGAAGGTAGTGATTTTTGACATAAGCTGCGAGTACATTTTCCTGCTGCTTGATATGCTTGCAGATCAGAACGTTCAGGCAAAAGTCATTCTTGAACACCGAATCGAATCACTGCAACAACTCTTCAACTCCGTTGTAAAGCCCAGAGAGTACGAGACTGACGAACGAACCAAGCACGGACTGCAGTGCATAATGGAACAGGGCAAGCTTGCCTACTACACTAAACCTAGACAGCAGATTCCAACCTACAGTCAGTTCATTGACGAGGTCGACAGTCAAAGGGGTGGCAACATTGACAAACCGCATTACCTGAACGCAATCGACAGGATTCATGACACGATTCTCGAATACATAGAAGAACATGGACTGAGCGAGAACCAGAAAGTGAGCGAAGACTTTGTCAGTTACATCGACCAGATCGCCACAGAAACCGTCACACAACTCAAAGTGCATGACAAAAGCGGACTGTATGCGTGGGCAACCACTAGAAGCTCGATCCTTGACATCATCAAGAAGAGCGAAGAAGAGGAAACGAAAGAAACAGGCGGCTTAACCGTAGAAAAAATCCGAGAACTCATCGAAGACAAGACAACAAACCTAGTGTGCATTTCCATTTCAGACCCATACGCCATCAAAGAACTCGCCATAGAACTCACACAGAACTTGCTCATTCGAAGAAAACGCAAGTTCACGGCAAAACCCTACATCCTGCTCGTGTTCGACGAAGCACAGGAATTCATCCCAAACACGCAAGGCGGAATAGAAAGCAAATGCTCAGCACAAGTCGAAACCCTGCTCAGACAAGGAAGGAAGTACGGTATAGGCGTCTGCATAGCCACGCAAAGAGTAGCATACCTGAACACGAACGCCCTCCAGCAGCTTCACACGTACTTCGTCGGCACACTGCCCAGACCCTACGACCGCAACCTGATCAGCGAAACCTTCATGGTAGACAAAGGCATACTAGAGAAGACTTTGGAATTCGCGCCAGGCGAGTGGCTGCTTTCAAGCTACATAGCCACAGGCATGGAGAACGTGCCCATATTCATAAAAGCAGACAATGCAGAAAAGGAAGTAGAAAAATACCTAGAGCACAGCTAATGATCTTGCACTCTTAGGTTCTTATGGACAAATAGGTTCTGTACGGTTTGTAGCCCACCTTTGAGTAGGCTCGAACTGCAGGAGTGTTGTCGCTTATAACATGAATCAGCGCGGTTTCGGAAGTTTTCAGAATCTCTTTCACCAATGCGGATACGATTGATGTGGCGTAGCCTCTGTTCCTGTACCGTTCATGCGTAGCTATGACGCTGATGTTGCTTCCAAAATCCGTCAAACGCACCATCCCCACTGAAACAACCTTTCCCTCTTGCTTTATTCCCATGTAGAGAGCGCCTTCCATTCTTGATCTAATCCTCTCAGCAGTAACGTCGCCCCACCATTCAGGATCAGCCCCGCTCATCAACTCGGCAATATCCTCAGCATCCTCAACTCCAAGTCTAGCAGGCGTGATCGTTGTCTGGATGCTTTCCTCTCCTTTTTTCAATAACATCAAAACCATTTCCTGCCTTACTCTGGGAACGTACTTCTTCAGAACTATGTCTTCACAATCCAGCGGAGCCTGCAACTCAACCTCTTTCAAGCTCACCTTGCCAAGCAACACTTCAACCGCTTCCCTGCTTCCCCTCAACTGAACAACATAGTCCCTATGAACCAGCAACAAACCTTCAACTTTCTCACCTTCCATCGCCAGCCAAATCTTCGTTTGATCCGGATGTGTCTTCACGTCAAGAATGAAGAAATAGTAGTCGACTGGGTCTCTGCCAACGTGGTTCCAGAACGTCTTCTGCAGACTCTCGTCAAGCAGCCTCGCTTTCAGCATGTTGCCTTATCTCCAAACGTAGCCTTCTGAAATC
>JBGOYR010000120.1:0-3697 GCA_041479765.1 Bathyarchaeia archaeon
AGAATGGAAGGGTGTTGAGTGTGGATGTTTCTGAAGAATATTTGGCGGAATTTATGGGAAATCTGGATAAGTGGCGCGTTGGGCATTTGGTCACGTTTATCCGAAAAGACGCAATTGGCTTGGATAGCCTTGCTGTTGGTGAGCCTGTTGACATGGTCGTGAGTTATCGATTTTTGGAGGAGCTGAAGCATCCTGATGATATGGCTAGTATTGTTAAGGAGATGACCCGGGTTGTTAAGAAGGGCGGAAAAGTCTGTATCGTCGAGTTGAGCACTAGGACTCGAAATGAAGCTGAAGAGACGTATGTCAGGCTTCATAGAGAAAGCGGAGACTCACTCTTTGAACCGCGTGAGGTCGTTCAAGTCATGAAAGAAGCGGGACTAGACGATGTTTGCCTTGAGGAGTTTGCGACTGACATATGGTTTTCGCCTGAGCTTGCAAAGCAAGACCTTGGGTTTGCGCAGGTTTGGTTTGATGCGGACGTTGAGAGAAGTTTGGGGAAGCTGATAGAGCTATATGGTATGAAATATCCGCCTTTAGTTATATTCACAGGTGTTAGAGATGCTCCACAGCAAAAGGCGAGCTCTTGATAGACAGCTAGTCATACCTTTCCTATATAGGCCGAATTTGCCAGATATCTTGGAAAAAGAGCTTTGCTGAAGGTACGCACCTCCGTCGACACATGGGTTGAATCGAACATTCTTTTTCCGAAACGTTTCAGTTTTGTTGGACTGTTCTGATTTGGAATCTGTACCAGCGATATGAATGATTCGTATCTTCGCTTCATAAGAGCTTTATTTTTACGCGTTCGTTCTTCAGGTGACTGCTCTGGTTCGATGGTTTGTCATGACGGCTTGCCAGGAATTTAATGAAACGCTGCTCAGTGCTATTGATGCCACATTTCAATCTCTTGGAGAATCTTGTCGACGAGCCATATACTTCTACTTGGAGACCACTTTTCGAGTTGAGAGGGAAAAGATCCCGGATAAGATAGCGGAGTTTGACGATGCTATACGAGCAATCTTCAAAGAAGGTGCTGTTTTGTTGGAAAGATCGATCTTGAACAAACTATGTGAGAAACTAGATATAAAACCCGAGAATGAATCCACAATGGACTTTGCTAAGACTGTCTTGCAGATCAGAACCGTTTTTTTGGAGAGAGAGTCTTTCTTATTGGTTCCGGATACTGAAACCGAGATCAACGTGACTGATAGGTAGGAGGTGGAACGGTTGAAGCAAAGAGCTAGGATGCTGATTGTTGACGATGATGCAAGCATAAGAAAGACTCTTGCAAGGATTCTGGAAAAGCAAGGCTACTTGGTTGAAGCCGTGGAGAAGGGCAAGCAGGCAATCGAGGCCACGAGTCAGCGGTTCTTCAATGTTGCCTTCATTGACATTAGGCTACCGGACATGGATGGCACAGAACTGCTTGAAAGAATGAGAGAAACCGAGCCCAAGATGGTAAAGATAATCCTCACGGGCTATCCTTCGCTTAAGAATGCTATAGACGCTGTGAACAAGGGCGCGGACGGATACCTGATGAAGCCTTTCGACGTTGGCAAGCTGTTGGCAATGGTCAAGCAGCAATTGGAGAAGCAAGAAGAAAGCATGAGATTCAGCGAGAAAAAAGTCACAACATACATTGAGACGCGCGTAAAGCAAATCGAACTTCAAGAAGGCAAGAAGAGGGCGTGTTGACGTCGCATCTTCCGTATTTTTCGCTTGCACATACCTTTGCCCTAGAACTCCGAAAAAATGGAGAAGAGAATGGCATTGACGTGTTTTCTTGTGAGGAGAACGTTTCTAAGAAGGCCTTCACCCTTCGATGTCAACCTGTAAACTCGCTTGCGTTGGGTCATGCTTCCTTCGATCAGGCTTTGCCTTTCCAATAAGTATAGGATTGAATAGATTCTGCCAGGGCTTGTTAATATGTGGAATTTTCTGTGGAGGAATTTGATCACGTCATATCCGCTTGTGGACTGGTTTCTCCATATGTGCTTGAGAATCACTATGTCCATGAAGTTCTCGATTATTCTTCTATTGAGGGCATGGACTGTCTTGTATTCCAAGTTCGACACCGGTTCGAAATGTATATATCTTCTAGAATATAATCCTATGTGTTTGTGACGTCACAGTCACACATAATATGCTGGTATATCGATGGTGAACATATGGGCATTCTAGCTTCGAAAGGTAAAGTTTCCACATTGTTCAGCTCGGGAATAGTTGATCCTGAGAAAGTGAAGGTCCTTCGAGAGTCTGAGGAAAGATATCGAAGCCTTGTTGAAAGCTCAGGTTTCGGAATAGCTACCACTGATTTCAGGGGCAGGTTCACCTTCGTTAATGAAGCCCTCTGTAAAATGATTGGCTACTCAAGAAAGGAGCTGATTGGCAAGCACTTTGCAAGTTTCCTTCATTCAGAGGACAAGCAGCGCATACTAAAGGTTTTTTTGAACGCTTGGAAGCACCCAACTGAAAAGCCCAGTCTAGAATTCAGGGTCATTCACAAGAAAGGCCATGTCATTCACATGTATTCCACACCCACTCTTCATAGACGCAGCGGCAAGATACTGGGGTTTAATGCAATAATCGCAGATATTACAGAGCGCAAACAGATGGAAGAATCACTAAGAGAGTCTGAGGACCGGTATAGAAGTATCGTTGAGCTGGCTCCTGATGGCGTTGTGACAGTTGACATGGGCGGCATAGTCACTTCAGTGAATGTCGCTTTCTCAACGATATCAGGCTACTCAAAGGATGAAATCATTGGCAGACACTTCACCGAGTTAGGAGCTTTGCGAGCAAACAACATACCTGAATATCTAAAGCTATTCGATTTAACCAAAGTAGGAACCGCTCTTCCACCCACTGAATTCGCTTATAACTGCAAAGACGGAACCGAACGTTGGGGAGAGGCCCATATTGGTTTCGTGGGATCGGGCGGCAAGAGAGTGGGTCTTCAAGGAATTCTGAGGGACATTACTGAACGTAAAGAAGCAGAGCGAATAATTCTGGAGAATCAGCAAAAGTTCGAAAGGTTGTTCATGGGTAACCCAGAGGCAGCTGTTTATTGGGATTCTGATTTTCGGGTTCTGGCTATTAATCCACGTTTTACTGAGCTCTTTGGATACTTGCTGGACGAAATCAAAGGCAAAAGCAATGTCGACATAATAGTGCCAAGAGATAAGGCTGAAGAATCAGCGTTCTTAGGCAAGATGTCCAGAGAAGGCTACGTCGATTATGATACCATTAGGAAGAGGAAAGATGGCTCTTTGGTTCATGTGTCCCTGTCATGTGCCCCTATCATGATTGAAGGCAAACTCGTGGGTCTTGTGGGACTGTACAAGGACATCACGGAACGTAAACGAATGGAAGACGCGCTAAAGGAATCTGAAAAGAGGTACAGAACGCTTTTTGAATCGACCCGAGAAGCAGTGCTGTCTACTGATGCTGATGGAAGCGTGCTGTCTGCTAATCCAGCAGCTTTGACAATGCTGGGCTACACGTTTGAAGAGTTCGTGGGCAAGCCTGCCATCGAACTATATCAAAATCCAATGCAAAGAAAAGAAATGTTCAAGGAACTAATGGAAAAAGGCTACGTAGAGGATTTTGAGCTGACATTGAAAAAGAAAGATAGCACTTACGTATATGTTTTGGGTAGTGCCACGGTACGCAAAGACAGTGGAGGCAGCATTCA
>JBGOYR010000121.1:0-3690 GCA_041479765.1 Bathyarchaeia archaeon
AACCCAACAGGACACGTATTCCCCAAGAGTGATCTTGAAGCTATAGCTGAAGTAGCGAAGAAGCATGATCTGATTGTTTTTGCGGATGAAATTTATGAGAAGATCGTTTACGATGGCGTGAAGCACGTGAGTATTGGTTCTCTAACTGGTATGGAGGATAGGACGATTACTGTGAATGGTTTTTCGAAGGCATACGCAATGACCGGTTGGAGGATTGGATATGTAGCAGCTGGAAAGAAGCTTTCGATTGCATTGCGTAACCTGCACTATTACGCCGTTCTGTGTCCTAACGCCATTTCGCAAAAAGCAGCTGTTGCTGCGTTGACAGGTCCGCAGAATTGCGTTCACGAGATGGTGAAGGAGTACAGCAAAAGAAGAGAACTCATGCTAAGCGGAATCAACAAGATTAAGTCTCTGCCTTACACCAAACCGAAGGGAGCATTCTACGTTTTTCCAGATTTCTCAAACTATGAAAAATCTGATGAAGCATTCGCGTCACATCTGCTGAAGAGATCTGGAGTAGTCACCGCGCCCGGCTCAGGTTTTGGAAAGGCCGGTAAAGGGCATTTGAGAATGTCATATTCAATCTCTTATGAGCAAGTTAAGGAAGGATTGGAACGAATCGGAACGTGCTTGGAGCGTTTGTAGGATTGCTTCATGATCCTTGCTTCTTTACCATGACAATGCCCTTTTCGGCATCTACCTTGACAAAGTCGCCAGTGTGAATGACCTCAAACGGGTCTTTTTCCAGCCTATCCACAAGAGGAACTTTCGTCATGAACGCACTGACAACAAGCACCGTTTCGACATCCTTGACAATCAAGGCTTTAGGAGCAACACTGTGCGAAGCCAGCTTAAACAAACCATCAATCTGAACCACCGAACTTGCTTTTCCAGACGGAAACACAAGCACCTTTCCAGCGAGGTTCTTTCCTGCAAGCTCATGATCTTTTTCCCTGACTATTCCTGTCCTAGGATCAGTTAGGTAGAAGCAGACAGGCTCATGAGAAATCAAAGCCTCGCCTTCTCCATAACCGCCGATAACCTTGTGGCATTTCAGCACGATGTCGTTCTTCATTCTCATTTCCCCTTGACGGCCGCTTCAACGCAATCCTGCAGTCTTCCCACTCGGGCCTCTTTGAACCTTCGATAGTAGGAGCACTTGGGCGAGTCGGTCATGCCCACCTTATTCCTGTAGGCAATCCAGCACGGTTCATCAATGCATGTGTCCACCACTACATGTCCCCCAGCTTTCTCTATCGTATCTACGTAGCCGATTCTCTCAGCCAGAAGCCGAGTTGTGGCTGATGTGCAAATCCAAAATGACACGTCATTGTGAATCCTTTTCCCACTCAACAACCTTGCAGCCTCTCCCACCTGCTTAAGCGTGTAATGCGGGCACCCAAGCATAACAAAATCTACCTTTTCACCTGTCGTCTGAAGCTCATCATAAGCCCGCTCAAGTTCACGATCAGTAACAGCAATCTTGTCCTCTGGAACGTCTCCCTGAAAAGCCTCTTCAACCGTCAAAGTTTCAACCGTGAACCCAGGAATATAAAACATGGATATGGCTCCAGACACGTTTGACATTGCACAGAAGTTTATCAATTCCTCTGTGCTCGGCTGCCTTGATATGCCAGTGAGCACTGGAATCCCGTAGCCTATCTTTTTGCCAACGTAATATCCCAGAAGTGTGTAGTCGAACTCGTCCTTCAGCGTGGCTTCCACTTTCACTAGGTGCGTGCCCTTCCTGTTCTTCTTAACAAGCAACCCGTATTCAGGTGTCTTGCCGATAACACCCGCAGCTAACGCACTTTGAGCTGCTTCACGATTAGTTCTCGCACCGATGACTGAATTCACGTAAGGCGTAGCACTCGACTCAGAAAAGGCAACCGTTTCACCGAACAACGGGATATTTTCCGAAAGATAAGGCAAACAGCTCCAACTCAAGATAGCGCCCACACGCTTGTAGGCATCCATCACTCTCCGAGCAACATCAGCCTCTTCCTCAGGAATCTTCTCAAACAACTCATGAAAATACGGAATATCATACACCGGATTCGTGCTTGTAGGTACCTTACAACGGGCGCCTCCATTAGCTAGAAGCTCAACGAAGTACAGGTCTCCCTCCTGGCCGCTAGAAGCAGCGTGCGCACGGCTTATGGGAATCATCTTTTCAGCGTCATACGCATCTCCAATCGCCACGAGCAGCTCAAGAGCCTTCTGCGTTCCTTCTCCAAACTCACCCTTGAGCACCCGTTCCTCTTCTTTTGTCAAATACATCTCGATTCACCAACATCCTGGTGTAGGGGCCTAAACTCATGTTATACACACGTTCTGCGGATGGCCCTCCAAAAATCTCACAATGTTGTCAACGCAAATATCCGTGCACCGCCTTGCTGCCTCGACCGTATTGAACCCGATATGCGGAGAGAGCACCGCATTATCAAGTTTGAACAAAGGATTATCCTTGTCAGGAGGTTCCTGACCAAACACGTCCAAACCAGCAAACGCAATTTTGCCCGATCTCAACGCATCCACCAAAGCTTTTTCATCAATAACCTTACCTTGAGACGTGTTGACTATGGCAGCACCATTCTTCATGGACCCGATTTCTCTGTTTCCTATCAGGCCCTCAGTTTCGGAAGTCAAAGTGACATTCACAGAAACCACGTCGCTCCATTTCAGCAGCGTAGCAAGATCAACATACTTCATCCCGATCTCTTCTGCCCTCTTCTCATTGGGGTATTTGTCGTAACCGAGAACCTGCATCCTGAAAGCTCTGGCCAACTCAGCGATCCGGTAGCCAATCGCGCCCGTCCCGATAACGCCCAGAGTCTTTCCAGCCAATTCGCGGCCTCCGAACGGTCTCCAATCGAAACCGCCATTTCTAACGTGCCTGTCGGCAAGAGGCAACTTCCTAACGGTCGCCAACAGCAGGGCAAAAGCATGCTCCGCAACCGCCTCGGTGGCATAACCCGGAACGTGTGCAACTACAATCCCCTTCTTCCTGGCTGCTTCAAGATCAGCGTAGTGACATGTGGTGGCCCAGATCGAGATCATTTTCAGGTTCTTGGCCGAACTAATGATCTCCTCAGTCAAGTGGCTCCAGCCAGCAATCACAATGTCGGCTGCCTCGATTCTTCCCTTCAATTCATCAGACGTTTCGGGAGGCTCTCGAAAGATCTCTACATCTCCAAGCGACTGCAGTCTCTTAACGTGCTCTTCTTCCAAGAAGACATGGTCTACCACAACTATCTTCATTTCTGATCATTTCCTAGAATGCAAGCGGTCGCTTAAATACTGTGTCAAAGAGGACCTGTAACACCTGTTAAAGATCTCCACGATTCCTGCCCTCGAAAGGCAAGTAGGTTTTTGTCGGATTACATGAGTTTGTCGTCAGAGGACAAAAAGGGGTTTCTAGCGCGCTCTTGATCTTACTCTCGGCTCTAGCAGTGTCCACAACCATTCCACGAATTCGCTGATGTTTTTAGTCTGTATATAGATGTCGCCGGGTCCACTGATTTGTGTTACTAGGCCTTCTCCGCCGAGAATGGTCTCTTTGAGTCCACCGAATTTGGTGACTTTGTATGAACATGTGCTGCTGAAGCCTACTAGGTGGAAGTTGTCAACCATCATGGTTTGTCCAGACTGCAGAGTGTGTCTGTCTATTGCTCCAAAAGTGTTTAT
>JBGOYR010000122.1:0-3687 GCA_041479765.1 Bathyarchaeia archaeon
CTGATCCGGATGTGTCTTCACGTCAAGAATGAAGAAATAGTAGTCAACTGGGTCTCTGTTAACGTGGTTCCAGAACGTCTTCTGCAGACTCTCGTCAAGTAGCCTCGCTTTCAGCATGTTGCCTTATCTCCAAAGATAGCCTTCTGTAATCGGTCGAAGAAAACGCTTCGTTTCTACGCGGTTTTCGCGGTTTGCGCCATTCCACATTTCTTGAGCAAGCGGTTCCAGTTCTTGTCGGTTTGCTGTTGGATTGTGTCAAGTATCTTCTCGTATTTCGGCGTGAACAAGTGTCTGAACCGTCCCTGAACCTGTAGGTACTCCTTCACTGGCTTCTTTTTCTGCGGTGCCAAGGCAATGACTTTGCTTGGTATCGAAAGCTGGTACTCGCCGTTCACAGCTTCCCATAGGGGGAAGATGCAGGTTTCCACTGCTAAACGCGATAGTTCTATTGACTTGCTTGGCTCGCTTCGCCAGCCTCTTGGGCACGGCGCGAACACGTGCATGAATGCGGGTCCGTCGACTTCGATGCCTTTTGCGGCTTTCGTTATCAGGTCTTTCCAGTAGTACGGCACCGCGGTTGCCACATAGGGCATTTCGTGAGCTACCATGATGTCAGCTATGGGTTTCTTATGCTCTGTCTTTCCCGGGACAGCGCTGCCAGCCTGCGAAGTTGTGGTTGAAGCGCCCAGAGGCGTTCCGCCGCTTCTCTGAATGCCCGTGTTCATGTAGGCCTCATTATCGTAAAGCACGTACAGAAAGTCATGCCCTCGTTCAACGGCGCCGGAAAGCGCCTGAATACCAATATCGAACGTGCCGCCGTCTCCAGCAAAGGCAATAACGTCAACTCTCTCGTCCTTTATCCTGCCCTTCTTCCTGAGAATCTTCAGCGCCGTCTCGATTCCTGAAGCGTTTGCAGCAGCTGTTTCGAACGCCGTGTGCAGCCAAGGTGTCGCCCATGAAGTGTAAGGATAAATCGTGCTGGATACTTCCATGCATCCGGTGGCATTCGTCACAATCGTGGGTCCTCTTGTGGCCTTCATTATCAGTCTGAGCACGGTTGGTGCTGCGCAGCCTGCGCATGCTCTGTGTCCTGACAGGAACAGTTCTGGTTTTTCTGCGATGTCTTTTGCTGTGAATTTTCCTTCAGATATCACGAAATTCCCTTGTGAAACTGCCATCATTCTTCCTCCTTCTTTCACTCCCTTAACCCAACATATTTGACAAGCTCATCCACATGCTTGGCCTGCAGAATCTTCTGCAAGTCCTCGAAAATCTTGCGTATCTGGCTTGGGCTTGTGTCTCTTCCGCCTAAACCATAGACGTAGTCCACAACGTATGGGTGCGTTTGCCCGTCATAGAGCGCATGTCTGACCTCATGGAACACTGCTCCGCCGTTTCCACCGAAGCTCATGCTTTTGTCCATTACGGCAACTGCTTTCGCTTTTCCAAGCGCGTTCGCTATTCCTTTGGCTGGGAACGGTCGAAAAGTGCGAATCCTTAGCAAGCCTGCCTTGACGCCTTCTGTTCTGAGTTCGTCGACGACTGTTTTCACGGTTCCTCCTGTTGAACCCAAACACACGATGGCTACTTCAGCGTCTTCGAGCTTGTACGGGTCAAGAAGCCCATCGCCGTAGCTTCTTCCAGTCAGTTCGGCACATTCATCGTGGATCTGCTTGATCACTACAAGCGCTTTTCTCATGGCTTCTTCCTGTTGCCTCTTAAACTCGAAATAGTAGTTTGGCAATGCAACAGGTCCCATCGTCATCGGGTTAGCAGGATCAAGCTTGTAGGGCACACTTTTTCCTTCATGCGTAAGCACGGTAGGCAATTGCCGCGTTCCCACGAACCTCTTGACAACATCGTCTGCCAATACCTGCACGTTTTCCAGCGTATGGCTCAATGTGAACCCATCTAGGCCGATCATGACAGGCAGTTGAACGTCGAGGTGTTCGCCTATTCTGAAAGCTTGAAATACTGAATCGTAGACTTCCTGTGCGTTTTCAGCGTATATTTGTATCCACCCGCTGTCCCGTTCTGCAATGGCGTCTGAATGGTAGCCGTGGATGTTCAGCGGTGCTGAGAGCGCTCGATTGGCAACTGCCATAACTACTGGCGCACGGCAGCCTGAAGTCACGAAAAGCATCTCATGCATTAAAGCTAAGCCTGCAGAAGCTGAGGCTGTGAATGCTCTTGCACCTGTTGCTGAAGCCGCAAGGCAGGCGGCCATGGCGCTGTGTTCAGATTCAGTGCACACGAACTCGGTGTTGACTTCACCGTTCGCTACGTACTCGCTGAACTTTTCAACGATTATGGTCTGAGGCGTTATCGGATAAGCAGCCACAACATCAATGTCTGATTGCTTCGCGGCCAGTGCAACGGCTTCGTCGCCGTTCAGACCCTGAAACTCTTGCTTAACAACACTCTTCATATTTCACAACTCTCCTACTCGATCTTCATCACAATCGCTTTCGTAGGGCATTCATTGGCGCATAT
Source organism: Bathyarchaeia archaeon (assembly GCA_041479765.1). GTDB lineage: Archaea > Thermoproteota > Bathyarchaeia > Bathyarchaeales > Bathycorpusculaceae > DATKKK01. Next base: position 2,494 of record JBGOYR010000122.1, read on the forward strand.
CCCACAACCCTTGCAGAAATTGAGGTCGAACTCTATATCACCTTTCTCCTTATTCCAGTGTATCGCCGCGTCCGGGCAGAAAATGCTGCACAACAAACACTTAGTGCATTTCTCCAAATCTCGTACTGGTTTGTAGGTTTTCCAGTCCCCGGTCAAGTAGGTGCTGCTTGACTTCCAGCAGACGCCCGCTGGCGAAACTTCTTTCCAACTCTTATCTTTGGAACTCATTCAGATCTGACCTCCTCAAAAGCCTCCTTAACGACAGCAAAGTTTTTCTCAGCAACATCCGCCCTGAAACGGCTCTTCACCATCTTCTCAATAGTCTCCAGACTGACTATTCCCGTGACATGGGCAACAGCGCCCAGCATTGCCGTGTTGGTTATGGACATGCCCAGAATCTTAAGTGAGATTTCTGATGCTGGCACAGTCCAAAGCTTGCCTTTCGCTGAACCGAGCTGTTTTCTGATTTCAGCTGGTTCATCCTTCGTGTTGACTATTATGCTTCCGCCCTCTTCACTGAGTCCGTCCGCGACCTTGACTGATTTCAGCAACGTCGGGTCCAGAACCGCAACTACGTCTGGATTGTAGACGGCACAGTGCAGATGAATCGGTTCAGTGCTTATTCTCGTGAACGCCGTTACAGGCGCACCCATGCGTTCAGGCCCGAACTCCGGGAATGACTGAATGTACTTCCCCTCAGCAATGGCTGCTCGCGCCAGCAGCTCACTTGCCGTCCACGCACCTTGCCCACCCCTGCCATGCCATCTGACTTCCAAAATCTTCTTCAAATCAGCTTAACTCTCCATGAACTTCTCACCATAATTGCGGAATCCAGCATATACACTTTTCTAGCCAAACACGGAAAAGCTGAACGTTAAGCGGAAACAAACATTCCAAGAGAAACCTCATAATTGCCTCAAGTGCAAGGCCAGAAAGACCGGAATCAGATAGGACGAGTAGATAACTAGACTTAAATATGACTGCAAAACTCAAAGGTCATAAAGTGTTTGAATAGGGCCGCCGTAGCTCAGCCCGGTAGAGCGGCTGGCTGTTAACCAGTCGGTCAAAGGTTCAAGTCCTTTCGGCGGCGCCACTCTACTCACGCATTTATACTGCAAACACCACTATCCCCTTTTCTTTTTCCGTTTGTTCAGAAAGAAATGATGCGCCATGTTAAGCCAAAAAGTAAGGCAG
>JBGOYR010000123.1:0-3654 GCA_041479765.1 Bathyarchaeia archaeon
ATCTTCGCGCACTTTTCAGCCTGAACAATCGACTGATTGGGCGGAAGCATAATAACCGCAAGCTCCGGCATCTCGTGCAGATTGTTCAGGCCTTTGTTTGGGTTTTTCCCGTCGATGTCCAAGACAAACGTCTTCCCGCGGAAGAATCTCTTCATGTTGTGGGTTACGCTTCTGAAAAGCTGCGGAGAAGCCATGCCCACTTTCTCTTGAACCATGCTTGAACCTACCAAGATGACGCTTCGCGGTTCAAAGATGGTTTTCACTTTATCCATACAGTCAACCTTCAAACCAAAGCCGACATGTCGGGGAGAGAGAGAGAACATACGTCGTTCATATTCATAAATCTAACCCGGACCGTGCCTATTTTCGTTCAATAATCTTCATGTAGGCAAAAGCTGCGCTGAACGTGAAGATAGCTGAGAAAACTAGAACATTAAGAATCCAATTGTAAGAGAAAGCCATGTACTCCGGTAGCAGAAAAGAACGAATCATGTCTGAAGCACTGCTTAACGGGTTGAGTTCCGCTAAGGTCACCAGAAACATCGGAAACTTCCCTTCTCTCCCGAGATCTTGAATGATGGAAAGCGGGTAGAAGACGCTACTACAGAAGAAAAGCGTATAGTAAACCAAGCCCCGTGCAGTGATGAATTTTTCAAGGCTTGATGTGGACACTGCGATTGCGATGCTTAAGCCGGAGATGCCTGTGGCGAGAAGAAACAGAATCACTAGGATCAGCAGGAACTGACCAAGACTCGGCAGGCCTAGGAAGATGAAGCAGGTTGCTAGAAGTGGCGACATGTAAAGCATTCCGCGCAAGCCCCCCGAGAGTACGCGGCCGATTGCAAGTTCAAGTCTGGTCATGGGCAGGCTTAGCATGTAGTGGTGGACTTCTCTCCGGCGTTCCATGTTTATCTCCCTTCCAATCATGAACGCGGAGGCGAACAGACCTGTGACGGCGAGTCCAGGCGCGAAGAAGTTGAAGTAGCTCTTGATCTGTATGGCCACTTGTGTGTTCAGCATTCTATTGTAGATGATCGCCATGATAAACAAGTCAGCTAAGTTCATGCTGACTAGTCCTACGAGCCACCATTTGTAGCGGAAGAAGTTTCTGAAGTCATGCTCCAGAATGTGTACAATGCCCTTGCCCCTCAACTATTGCCAACCTCCGCCTTCTATGCGTCTATCGTAGATTATCACGCCGACAAAAGTGAAGAAAGAAAAGAACGCTATCACACCAAGCAATGGCAGCAGTGGATTGTCCAAGCTGGTGATTGCTTCGATTCCTGTCCCCCAGCGGAATAAGTCTGCTGCATAGGTTATTGGGTTGAAGCTTGCGAGCCAGCCGTACACGATGTTGGATTCTCGCACGAACGCCATAGGATACATTGCGGTGCTTAAACGCACGATTAAGGCGTCTAGAACGCCCATTAGGATGTCGAATCTGTCGCTGGATTTTATCATAACGGCTATGGTTATGCTCATTCCGGACACACCGAAAGCAAACAGGAAAAGCGCAAACAATGCAACGAGGAAGTTCAAGGGGTTGACTGCGCCGATCACATACAACGCTATTCCAATTAGAGGACCGACGTAGATGAATGCGCGTAGGCCTCCTCCGATGCTTCTGCCAAGCACGAGTTGCTTTCTTGTGACTGGTAGGCTGAGCATGTATTCGAAAACGCCGTGTTCCGCTTCTTCATAGATGTCGAACCCGATGAATATGGCGGCTGAGTACAGCGTCATAACGGAAAGCCCAGAAACGTAGTATTGGAAGTAGTTGGGCACGTTGACTAGTCGTGAGGCTATGAGTCCGAACAGGGCTATTTGCGAAACAAACCATATGAGCCGCATTATGATCATGAACTTGTACTGGAAGAAAAGGCGGATATCCCTCTCAACAACTAGGAAGAGCTTGTTCATTGCAGACTCACGCTTCGCTCTTCTGTGCTTCTTCGATCGTCAAGCCAGTATAGTGAACGAACACGTCGTCCAAGCTTGGTTCGCTCATGTGGATCGAGGTGATGGGCACGTTCTTTTTCATGAGCATGTTCATCATTCGCGGCACAACTTCCTCCACCTTGTTCAGGTAAAGCCGCAGGTTGGAAGGCTTCAGCTGCACCACATCCACGACTTCACTGAGCCCCTTCAGTTCCTCCACAACTTTGGCTGGTGGTTCAGTCTCAAGCTGTATGTCGATGATGTCGCCGCCCGGGATGCTGTCCTTCAGCTTCTTTGGTGTCTCGCACACAAGTAGCTTGCCCTTGTGTAGTATGCCGACACGGTCTGAAAGCCTGTCAGCCTCGTAAAGCTCGTTCGTTGCAAGAATGATCGTTGTTCCTTCTTCGCGAAGCTCAAGAAGCATATTCCAGACCTTATGCTTACCAACGATGTCTATCTGTGCAGTAGGTTCGTCAACTATGGCGATCTTGGGTCTCTGAATCAGTACCTTGGCAACCTCAACACGTTTCCGCATGCCGCCAGAAAGCGCATGCACGTTCCTGCGGCGAGTCTCCCACATGTCCGTGGCCTCCAGCACGTCCTTGACTCTCTGCTTGCGTTCCTGCGTTGATAGACCGCAAACTTTGGCATGCCAGTTCACGATGTCCCATGGTGTGCTGACCCAAAGCATCTTGGGCTCCTGAAAGGCAATCCCCATAAGACCGCGAACCTTGTCCGGATTCTTCTTTATGTCATAGCCTCCAACAGTGGCCGTGCCGTCAGTCGGCCTGATAACGGTTGCTAGCATAAGAATGGCCGTGGTCTTGCCCGCGCCGTTAGGACCGAGCAACCCTAGAATTTCACCTTCTTCAATCTCCATGCTTAGATGGTCTACTGCAACTACGTTCCCATACTTCTTGGTGATGTCCATTATCTGAATTATCGGGGCCATGGCCACACCAGATCAGAAACAGAAACAAAGATACGACCAGTTAGATAAAACTAGCGTTTCGGACGATATTGCCTAGTGCAGTAATCTCACTCTTGTTTGCTGTCAAAGCTCTTTGACTGTTGCAATTCGCGCTTCTTGACGCTTCCTTTCTTCAACTGCCTTCAGTATCACGTCTTTGATTGCTGGGCTGATTCCGCCTGGGTAGTCTGGATTGATGACTTTCTCGACGAACTCTCTAAGCAGACCTTCTGGGACATCATATATTGTTATGTTGACTGTTCCTTCTTGTTTCCATGGCCAGATGTCTTTCACGGCTTGTTCCTTTCTGTGGGCTTGATGGACCTGCTTCGCGTGAGATGGTGTCCATTTTTGGAAGGAAGAGGACGTGGGGTGATTGTTCCGCGAAAGCAGGTCTATTCAAGCTTCACAGAACAGCTTGACTCGTAGGTGGTTAAAAGGACAGCGTCGAAACGACGTTCTCTGGCTCTGGAGAGAGTATGGTGAAAGTGATTCTCGCCTCCGAACAAGGAGAAGGGAAAAAGGGGAGAAAAAGCCATTCTGTTAACTCTGTCTGCGCCCTTCTTCTTGTCTGTCTCTTCTCTCTTTCAAGATGGCCTGGTCAGTCCGAGCAAATAAAGTCTGGCGCAAAAGAAACCTGATTGTGCAGGTTCAAGCTTCGGTTGATGCGCGAACGGTATGAAAGCTTAAGTAAATCAAATGCGGTTGGGAGCTGAATCCTTGGATCTGTTGAAGTGTATGTCAAT
>JBGOYR010000124.1:0-3647 GCA_041479765.1 Bathyarchaeia archaeon
GGCGGAAAAGTCAGCGAAAAAGCCCCAGAACGCAAAGCCCCAACAGTGCCGGAAGAAGACGTTAGGCTCGTTGCCGATCAAACAGGAAAAAGCATAGAGGAAGCCCGAAAAGCGCTTGGAGAAAGTGGGGGAGATTTGGCGAAAGCGATTCTTCTGCTTCAATCATAAACCTAGTATGTTGTCACCCTTCTCTGGATCGCTGTCGTGGTCCAAAGCATCCATTCTAGCTACAGTTTCCACATAATCAACTCTCATGTTTCGAATCTTGGACATTAAACATCACCTCCTCTACAGTCGAAATCTCAAAAAGAGTACATCCTACGGTTCTTGATTGATCAAACAGAAACGACAAGCAACTACGAGGATTTCATCCTAACCGCCCCCGGAGGAGCGCCAAAGAATACCTCTACGATCTGGATGACAAAAGCTTAGCGTAGAAGCGAACCACATGGTGTTCGGAGTGTTTCCGTTGGTTTTAAGTTCAGTCCCACACAATACGTGGTAGGTGGAGGATAGAGCTGCGCGTGTTTGATGTCGTTCCGGTGGGGCACTTTGCTATAGATTCGATTCTCTTGCCAGACCGGCATACGCCCTTCGTTGTTTTGGGTGGTTCTGCCGCCTACGTCTCTCTTGCTGCTAGACGACTAGAAACAAGAGTCTCGGTCATCTCCAAAGTCGGTGCGGATTTTCCGGAAGCCTACAAGTGGTGGCTTGGACAAGAAGGCATCGACCTGTCGGGGATCGTCAAAGATGAAAAAGCGCAAACTACCCGTTTCGAACTGAAGTACAGCAACCCCCCATCAGACCGGCTCCTGAAGCTAACGAACAGGGCACCACCGATAACCGTTGACGATCTGCCGAAATCCCTGAAAGCGGACGCCATCCACATTGCGCCTATAGCTGGCGAGATAACATATGAAGTGGCCGAGAAACTGAAAAGCTTCGCAGACGTTCTGTCTCTTGATCCCCAAGGGCTGTTGCGGAGCTTTGACGAGGAAGGAAACGTTACCCTAGGTTCACTGACTGACAAACGAATCCTAAGCCTAATTGACATCTACAAGTCATCCATGAGCGAAATCGAAGCAGTGACCGGATTAGCAGAGCCTGAACCTGCCATAGAAGCCGTTCACAAGCTCGGCGCGAAGATAGTAATAGTAACCTTAGGCGAAGACGGAGCCGTAGTCTCTACTGGAGACACGACCTACTACGTGCCAGCTTACAAGCCTGAAAAGATCGTTGATCCGACTGGAGCAGGAGATGCGTTCATCGGCGGTTTTCTGGCAGAATATGTTTATGGCGGGAACTACTTGCGGTGTGCGTGTGTAGGCTCTGCTGCCGCTTCGCTCGTTGTTGAGGGCATCGGTCCGACGAATTTCGGCGACAAAGCGGAGATCTATCGAAGAGGACGTCTGCTTTATGAAAAAGAAATTAAGGAATGATGCATATTCTACTGGAAGAGGTATTAGATTTGGGACGCATTGAAAAAGGCGTTAAGTGCAGTGTATCTGGTTGCGGAAAGGAAGCTGTTCGCTCGTTGCCGATTGACAAGGTCAGGTCGGCCGGATTGAAGGTTGCTGTGGGCGAGAAACGAGCTTACCTGTGCAAGGATCACTATAAGGAATACAAGAAGAAGACGAAAAAAGACAAGAAACTTGAGAAGTGGCGTTTCAGCGTTTAGTCGAGAGGTTGCTTTTCCATGCGAATATTGCAGTTACACTCAAATTTCATTGAATACACTCCAGTCCAGAAAGAAATAGCCATAGCCGAAGAGGCCGAAAAGAAACCCAAACGGTTCGAAGAAATCGTCGTGCTCTTCACGGCCGTCGAAGAAGGCGACAATGAAACAGCGGCCCACAAAGCCATAGATGAAGTTCGAGCCTTCCTCGGAAAACTGAAAGTAAACCGCATCATAATCTACCCCTATGCACATCTCAGCAGCAACCTATCAAAACCCACCGAAGCCCTGAAGATAGTCAAAGCCATGGAAGCCTACGCCAAGGAGAAAGGCATAGAAACTTTCCGTGCACCCTTCGGTTGGAACAAGCAGTTCACCATATCAATAAAAGGGCATCCTCTCGCGGAACAATCACGCCAAATCGTGGCTGAAAAAGAAGCGGAAAAGGCAGAGGGTAAGAAGGAGGAAAAGGTCTCTGAGGCTGTCAAGGCTGAGGAAAAGCTGGAGTCGTTCTGGTACATTCTTGAGCCAGACGGCAAGATGACCCCTGTCGAAGACTACGATTTCAAGGGGCATGAGAACCTTCAGAAATTCTCGAATTACGAGATTTCCAAAGTGAGAGCAAGCCAGCAGATGCCTCCGCACGTACTATTGATGAAGCGGCTGGAAATAGCTGATTATGAACCTGGAAGCGACCCCGGCAACATACGCTGGTACCCGAAAGGGCGACTCGTCAAGTCATTGCTTGAGCAGTTCGTGACTGCTAAGATGAGCGAGTATGGTGCCATGGAAGTCGAGACCCCGGTGATGTATGACTTTCACCATCCGAGCCTGGCTGATTACATGAATCGCTTCCCAGCAAGGCAATATTTGCTTAAATCCGAGGACAAGGACCTGTTCCTGCGTTTCGCCGCCTGCTTTGGGCAATTCCTGATGGTTCATGATGCGCAGTTCTCGTACAAGCACATGCCACTGAAAGTGTATGAGCTAACCCGTTACAGCTTCAGGCGAGAAAAGAGCGGCGAAGTCGTCGGTCTAAGACGTTTAAGAGCGTTCAGCATGCCGGATTGTCATGCCTTCTGTGCGGATTTGGATCAGGCCAAGAATGAATTCACGGTAAGGCTGAAGCTTTGCATGCGAATCCAGAATGAAATAGGCTTGTCCAAAGATGAGTACGAAATAGCATTGCGTTTCACGAAAGACTTCCTCACCGAAAACAAGGATTTCATTGCGTCACTAGCGAAAGTGTTTAGCAAGCCTGTTCTGGTTGAGATGTGGAATGAACGTTTCTTCTATTTTGTGCTGAAATGGGATTTCAACTTCGTCGACAACCAAAACAAGGCTGCGGCTCTCTCAACGGACCAAATCGACGTGGAGAACGCCAAAAGATACGACATAACCTACGTAGATGAAAAAGGCGAAAAACACCAACCACTAATCCTGCATTGTTCTCCAAGCGGCGCAATAGAAAGATGCGTGTACGCGCTCTTGGAAAGAGCCTACAAGGACCAACAGAACCAAAAGGCGCCAATGCTTCCAACATGGCTTTCCCCAACACAAGTGCGCCTTATCCCCATCTCGGAAAACTTCCTTGAAAACGTTGAGAAACTCGCCGAGGAATTGGAAAAGCACTGCATGCGTGTGGACATTGATGATAGGCCCTTGACTTTGCAGAAGAGAATTCGAGAGGCAGAAACCGAATGGGTTCCGTATACGGTAGTCGTTGGTCAAAAAGAGCTTGACTCGAATGAGCTTCCGGTGAGAGACAGAAGGAGCGGGGAACTGCGCAAGAACAAGCTGGAAGAACTAGTGAAAGAAATCCAGAGAATAACGAATGGCAAACCTTTCAAGCCACTGCCCTTGCCCAAGCATCTTTCAAGAAGGCCGCAATTCCACGGGTAACCATGGACAGAAAGCTGGTGTGATTTCCAAAAACTATATCAGACCTTAGTTTCATAGACTCTTTTCTCTA
>JBGOYR010000125.1:0-3638 GCA_041479765.1 Bathyarchaeia archaeon
CTATGACTTCACGCTTCTACACGTGAAGGCAACAGACGTTGCCAGCCACGACGGTCGCCCAAAACAGAAGTCTGAGGTCATCGAGAAAGTCGACGACATGCTTGGATATCTGCTCGATCACATTGATCTAAAAAGCACTTACGTGGCGGTGACAGCTGATCACACCACCTCTTGCGTGACAGGAAACCACGAAGGTGACCCTGTTCCGATAGCCATCACAGGTCCATACGTTCGATCTGACAAAGTCAAAGAGTACGATGAACGTTCATGCGCCGAAGGCGGACTCGACAGAATAAAAGGCACGGACCTGATGCCAATCCTGATGAACCTACTCGGCAAAACCAGCAAGTTCGGAGCCTAGCGGACAAGGCAAGACGAAGTCTTCCTGAAAGACATTAGCAATGATGTTACTGAACTTGTGTCAGCCGCCATTCTCTGTAGTCGGAAACGACTCTGATGTATCCTTTGAGCATATTGTCCGCTTCGGCATCGCCTGTGTCAACCCTCAGAACGTTTCCTTCGATACTTTGAAGTTTGCTCCTTGTTGCGGCAACGATGATTCTTTCTTTTCCCACTAGCTTGACTATTTCCGGGCTTATCTGCTGGTTTCCTCTTCCTAACAATATTCCTTGGTGTCCAATGGGTGAAAGAATGATCCAAGTATCTTTCCAGTCCTTCACTTCCTTCAGAATGCATTTCTCGTCCACATCGAGCACAACCTTGCCATTTCTGTAAATGTCCACACCCAACAAAGTCTTGTTCACGCCAAGCATTTCGGCAACGCATCTTACCGTAGTTCCAGGACCAAGAATATAGGTTGCCTCTGGCTTCATCTCTTCAATTATGAATTTTGCAATGGCATTTTGGCTGTCCTTCTCGTCCACTGTTTCCGGGCTTACCATTTTGCTTCCTTGGATGCGTAGCGGGACAAATGGCCCTTTCAGAAAACCGTGAAGCTTCACTGCAAAAGCGTCATTTCTGATTGCCTCTTCATCTGCATCCATGACCTCAAACTCTGCAACTTCGGCCTGCCCTTGGGCAAAAGCTAGGACGATCTCAGCAGCATCGGCCGGACTAATCGCAAAAACCCCACTGTACATCTTCACGCCTGAAGGAACGCCCAGAACAGGCACCGCATCAGAGCCTTGCATGGCATCGAAAACATCCTTAGCCGTGCCATCACCACCCACAAAGACAATCAAATCAACCTTTCTCGCAGCCAAGAGCCCAACCGCGGTTATCGTATCCTTTGCCTTCGTTTCTTCCTCAATTCTCATGGACAAGGTTTGAACTGGGAAACCTGCGGCTTCTGCTTCATTTTCTCCCATTATTCCCGGACAAGTCAAGACTTCAATGTCTGATTGTGTCGTGTCCTGTTCCAGCTTCTGCAGGAATTCTGTTGCTCTTTTCGGCGCTATCGGTTGAGCTCCTCGTTTGATTGCATCCTCTAGGATGTGATCTGTTCCTTTCAGTCCCACCCTGCCACCCATGCCAGCAATAGGATTCACGATGAAACCCATTTTCATATTCTTGCCAAGAGCATGATTTGCATGAGCGAGTTATAAACTGTTTTTGGGAAGGTCTTAATTTTCAGGGTGAGTCTTGCCCAGAAGCATTTACAAGCATGCTATTTTCGGTATGCTACGTATATGTCTGTTTCTATCATTCTGCTGTTGTTGTAGAAGTGGTGAACGAAGAGCAAGTTTCAGTCGTTGTCTAGTGTTGGTTCGCCTGCAAACTGCGAGAGAATAGGCTCTGGTGTTGTCCAGTTACCATTGACCTTTCCTGATCTGTAGATGACAGGTGAACCCATGTGTGTTCTCGTGAACCAGAGTTCATTTCAGTCTTGCGAGATGAAAGGCCAGCCCTCGTTCTCAGCAGTGTTCACAGCCTCTATGTTTTCAGGCTGCTGCCACTCACCATCAACCTTCCTCGTAACCCAAGTGTCGAGTTGTTCCCTTTCCTCCAGCTCTAGCGGAGTGAAAGCAAAGCTCGTTTCCGTCAGCAGTGATATGCATCTCGCCCACCTGATAGTCTTCATAAGCTTGTCCCCCACGTACTGCCAGTTGGTCCATTTTCCGTTCTTGAACTCGGCAGTGAAAAGATTCACTCCAGTGTAGCCCTCACGAGCCGAAGCAAACCACATAGTATCGCCTTGAACAAACTCGGCACCATCAAGCGCCAGCTTCCCCGAATCCTGCAGCACTATTCTCTCAGCTTTGCTCCACGTATTATTTTGCTTTCTCGATACCCAAATGCCAGTCACGCCGTCAAGAAGCTGCATATCCGCAGGAACGCTGACGTTAGGAGTGAAAAAGAAATACAGCGTGTTGCCATCAGGCATGACGAATGGAGAATCTTCTCCGCCTGCCGTGTTTATTGCTGAAGACAATGGAATAGGTGTCATCCATTCAGTCGAGTGGAGAATGGAAGGAAGGACGTCCGCTTCTGGTGTCAGCTTTATAGCACCTTCAGGTATGGCGCTTTCCCTCGTTCTTGCAGGACTCTGCTCAGTAGACCCTGGTGAACTGAAAGGCAACTATCGCCACAACTATGATGCAGATCGCAACAAGACCAAAGACCAATTTCGTTATTGCTCTTGAAACCTGGATCTCCATCAATTCCCCGAAAGCCTATTTTTTCATCGATCTTGTAAGTTATGCTTTGCTGTCCTGCGGTTCATATTCGGCATTCTCTGGCAATTTCGCATTTCCGCAGTTGCTGGTAAGGGTTTCTTTGAACAGATTGCTTCGTCATGGTTCAAGCTGAATCTGGGTTTTCCTCTCCTAAATTCTTATATCGGGTATATTCACATCGATTCACACGACAGTGGGGTTACTTGGTGCAGCGAAGAACCACGAAACAGATTCTTGTGACTGGCGCAACAGGTCAAATCGGTTCCGAACTGGTCGTCGAGTTGCGAAAGAAGCACGGTCGGAACAACGTTGTTGCGGTTGGGCATAAGAAACAGCCCAGTGAGGCGTTGTTGAAGTCTGGTCCTTTTGAGTTTGTTGATCTTGCCGACCGCGAGAGTGCTGAGAAAGTTGTGAAGAAGTACGACATTGACACGATCTATCATTTGGCCGCTGTCCTTTCGGCAACAGGCGAGCATTATCCTCAGCTTGCTTGGAACGTCAACATGGGTAGCCTTGTCAACATACTTGAAATCGCGCGGGAATCTAGACTAGCTCGGGTTTTCTGGCCTAGCTCGATAGCCGTGTTCGGGCCTTCATCTCCACGCACAAACACCCCCCAAGAGACTGTTCTGATTCCTACTACCATGTATGGTGTCAGCAAGGTCGCTGGCGAACTGCTCTGCAACTACTATTTCAAGAAGTTCGGCGTGGACGTTAGAGGGCTCCGTTATCCAGGCATCATAAGTAGTGAGGTTCTACCAGGCGGCGGAACGACAGATTATGCCGTAGCAATATTCTATGAAGCCATCAAGAACAAGCACTACACGTGCTTCGTTAGAGAAGACACCGTGTTGCCGATGATGTACATGCCCGACTGCATCAAAGCCACCATCGACTTGATGGAAGTCGACCCAGCCAAGGTCAAGCGTCACGACAGCTATAACGTCGCTGGAATGAGTTTTTCCGCCGGTGAATTGGCTGCGGAGATAAAGAAGTACATTC
>JBGOYR010000126.1:0-3623 GCA_041479765.1 Bathyarchaeia archaeon
CACTTCCCCGGCCTTCAACTCGGACAACACAAGCATCTGGCGTATCACTTGTGGCGGGCTCGGGACGTAAGGCGCAAGGTACAGACAGCTGGCCTCCAACCTAGTGGTGTTTGCTGATGGGTTTACCAGTGTTTTGCACTTAAAAGATTTGCCGATATCCTAGGACACGTATGAAGCACGGTTAGGCTGCGGCTTTCGGGCTTCGCCGCATTTCATGCAGCTTTGGGCGCAAAGCTCGAGGTATTTCGCTTCATCGCCCGTGCCTACTGCTTCGGCTGCTTTCTGGCACACTTCGCTTGGTTCGTTGCAGCCTTCCTCCTTGCAAAGTCTTGATATTGAAAGGCAGATTTCTTGCACATCTTTTGGTTCCAGTACGGCTCGATTTGTTCTAACCAGTAAGCAGACTTCTCTAGCCAGAACGCACGTTCTGACGTATTTCATTCGCTCAAGAACTTCCTCGCGGAGCTTCTTCCGGCTTATCTCCAATCTGTCTTCCTCGCGTGACAACCAGTAGGGCGCTTACGCAAACATGGATATGGAATCATTTAAGAGTTGTTGTAGGTCTCGATCGCCTATGGATTGACACCGAAAGACTGGAATGCAACGGATTTTTGAAGTGTTCCCCCACCGAGCCCAACTGCAGCTTCTACGTCCAGCTTCTTAGATGCGCTGTCGTAGCCAGTAGTTCTCACCGAGCAATCTCTCGCAGAAACTGATCCATGGAAATCGCTGTGGGTAACTGTAAGTCCGCCGATATCTACTGTCGAGTTCAGACTCACGCCAATGTTGTCTGTGTCAACGTCTACAGTGGCTGCAAACCCTCCGACACTGATGTCTGCGTCTATTTCACCTGCTCTCTTCAGATTTTCAGCGTTAACGGTCAACTGCATTCCGCCATTGTTGATTTTTGCGTCGAGTTGATCAAACGCAGCCCCAGAACCTATGCCGAGGATCACACCGCCAAAGTATTTGATGGAGAATGCCATTCTGCTGATATTCGAATATTGTCCTGCTTCCATCATCACGGCTCCTATTTTAAGGTCGAAATCTCCACCATACTCGTAGTCTTTGCCTAATGTGAGATTGAGACTACCTGTTTCAGCATGCAAGTCTATGTTCAAGGTTTGACCTCCGTTAGACGTGCTGTAGTTCGCCTGAAGCTCAGAGGCGTTTGCACCATGTTGGAAGACCACACTGCAAACGATGTTTGGCTTGTTTGAGAAAAGCACATTGATTCCGCCAAACTTCATTGTCACGTTCAAATTGACGGACTTGACCGTGTCAGAAACATTGGCGCCTCTTGCCAGGCTATAGAAGCGTGCTACATTGTCTTTGCCATCTAACCATGGAAGGTTAAGGCGTGGAAAACTAATGGGCTGAAGCATTGGCGAAATCGCTGCATATGTGGCTCCAACAAGCAGGATTGCGAGAAGGATTCCACCGAATACTGGTCTTGCTGCTGTCATCCTAACCAATCCCTCCTGTGAAGGAACGCATAATGAGCCACATCCAAGCCCAAGCGGTCCCGATGGCTATCAGCCACAGCGTCATCGGACCGATGAAGGACGAAATGAAGGCCTTTCCAATGTCAAGGTCGTAGGTGTGTTTCACGGCAACCGCCATTAGCACCACTATCCAGAATGTTGCTACTATGTGGAAGAAGACCGAGAAAGGCCACAAAACCCAACTCATCCCAACAAGAACCATGCCAAGAATCTGTAGCGAACAAGGAATGATTGAGTATCCGTAAAGCTTCATCAGCTGGACGAAAGAGCCCTTTCTTCTGAAGACAAATCTAGCAATCAGATGTGCTATGACTGCAACGACAAACCACAGTACCAAAGCGCCTATGATCATCACTGTGAACATGATAGCCAGCATAATATTGAGAAAACCCAACGTCACGCCGCCAGTCAAAGAGCTGACAGAATCCAAGATGGCAGCCATTATCCTGAAACAGAATGAAGCAGCCACAGCAATTTGAACCCCAACCAGAAGGAGAACCAAGAGAAAAGGCTCCCAGAACCCGATCTTCTCACTAATGATCTGTTTGAACGTAGCGTCAGGAGCTAGGAAAACCCCGCCGATTCTGGTCAAAAACCTGCTGACGGACCAACCAGCCTTCACGCCGGAATCAGTGCTGCCGACTTTGCTCGTTTCCATCAACTCACCTATCAGAATACAGACAGAGAGTAGTGTAATCTCTAAATTAATAAAACTTTATTCAAACCCCAAAAGAGAACACGTGCTTTTGGAGCTCCCTGAGACCGAAACAAACATTCAGGTAGGCGAAAAGATCATTTGAGAATGATCGAAATCGACTTATTGTGGTATTTTGTCTAGGTGGAGAACACTGCAAAGGAGTACGTCTTTGTTCAGGATCAGAAGCGATGCGGCAAAGCCATTCACCACGGTCTGGATAAGTCACTTGCTCGTCGAAATCTATCTTCTTATGCACCCGGCACTAGTGCCTGTATTTAGGAACGAGTTCAGCCTCTCAATCTTTGAGGCTGGACTGCTGATTAGTGTGCCGAACCTTTGTCGGCTTGTCATTGTCATACCGACAGGAGTTTTCGCTGATAGGTTTGGTTCACGCCCCTTCATAATCCTGAGCATGCTGATAAGTGGGCTTTCAGCAATACTTCTCAGTCAGTCGACCAACGTGTCTATTCTTCTCGTCTCCTTATCCTTGATCATGATTTCTGTCACACTCTACCATCCACCCGGACTGAGTGTCCTAGGCAACTTGTTTCCCAATCAAACAGAACGGAGCAGAGCAATAGGGTTGCACGGAGCCTCTGGGTGCATAGGACAGTCGCTGGGAGCAATTTCTCTCGGTCTTCTCATGGCACAGATCGGCTGGCGAAGCTGTTACTTAATCTTCTCAGTTCCACTGCTTGCGTGGGCGGTTGGTCTCGCAAAAATCAGGATTCCTCAACTAACCAAACAGACCAAGCCAAGCGAGCGAAGCCCAGGGCAAAGAGAGGAAGCTCAAACGTCTACGTCTAGAAAACCTTTGATAACCCTTGGTTTTCTATTGCTTCTCTCCTCCATGGGACTAAATGCTCTAGCAAACAACGGCGTTTTAGCATTCATGACCACATACTTGACTTCAGCAGAGAATCTTTCAGTAGAAGCCGCCAGTGTGATCTTCGGCATCGGACCGCTTATCGGCATAATAGGGTCGATTGCTGCAGGCTACTTAAGCGCTAGACTGGGAGACAGGAGATCGCTTGCGCTATTCTATTTCGGTCAAGTGGTTTTTCTCATAGGCTTGATAACCATCCCGTATGTGCCGCTCGCAACACTTTCTTTCTTCATGTACGAGCTGTTCTTGGCAGCTATTTGGACACCTTCAACTTCATTAGTGACAAGCCTCATGGGCAAAACCCGCGGAGGAACGGCTTACTCACTCTTCTACTTCGCGGGAGACGCACTGGGTGCTGTCTCACCGCTCATAGCAGCTGTCCTAATCAGCAACCTCGGCATCTTCTCGCCGTTCATCTTTGCCATAGTTCTCCTAATGACGAGTGCCCTGCTCGTTCGGCTGATAAAGCTGAACTAAGAACCCTAGAACATAGTGCCTGTATAAACGAAAATAGGGCAATAGCGCGTTGAAAAAC
>JBGOYR010000127.1:0-3544 GCA_041479765.1 Bathyarchaeia archaeon
GTAAATACTATTGCATATTTCGTCAATCAGTTTCCGAACTTTTTTCAGATTGGCCACATCAGGCAGCGGTCCAGTACCTTTGACCGCTATGGCCTTCAGGTTCTTTGAACCCATGACTGCACCGTAGCCGCCGTAGCCTGCAGCATGTGCCCACTTCGCAGCCACCACAGCTGTCCGCACCAGGTTCTCACCTGCAGGCCCAATGTATAGCATAGCAGGCTCACGCCACTCGCCGAATAATGGATAACGCTTCCTCAAAAGCTCCCTGCACTCGCGAGTCAACAACGTCATCGTCTGCTTGGCATTTTTGCCCCAAACCTTGCCTGCGTCGCGAATCTCAACATCAGAGTCCTTAATGAACAGGTAAACAGGCTTCTCTGCCCTGCCAGTCACGATGATGCCATCATAGCCGGCGCATCTCAGGTCGACGCCGAATTCGCCGCCTACAGTTGAGCCTATGACGCCGTTGCTTTGCGGTGACTTACCTGAAACGCATATTCTGCCACCTGGGAAGTAACCTGTAAGCGGACCTGTTAGAAATAGGAGCACGTTCTCAGGGCCTAGAGGATCTATCTTGTCCCACTTGTGACCCAGCCTATCCCATAGAATCTTCGTTGCGAGACCTCTGCCGCCCACGTAGTCTTTCAACACTTCATCGTCAAACTTTACTTCTTTCGTTTTTCCACTGGTCAAGTTGACTTCGAGAAGCTTGCCAGCGTAGCCTTTTATCATACCAGATCATCTCCATTCTCGCCGTAGAACTTGGCACACAGATCCCGTGTGACCTCCTCAGGCTTCCGCGCGTAAAGACTGTAAGGGCGATCCATGCGCATGACTTTCTTGAACACGTTCCAGCCACCCTTTCGGCAGACTTTGACGCATTGAGGATCGCCGCTACACAAGTCACAGATAAGAATGCGCTTTTCAGTTGGGTGCATATGTGGAATTTTGCCTGGGCAGACGTTGATGCATTTTCCACACGCCGTGCACGCTTTATTATCGACCTGTACAGCACCGGTGTACTCGCTTATCGTCAGCGCCTTCGTCGGGCATGCTTTCACACACGGGTAGTCCTCACATTGTGCGCAAAGATGCGGAAACTCGGCGCCTGGCACAAGCATGAAGACCCTCACTCGCGAGGCTTCGGGCCAAACGCGTTTTTCATGAAACAGCGAGCAGGCAATCTCACACTTGCGACACCCGCTGCATTTCGCAAAATCTCTGGCTATCCAGATCGGTTCTTTTTTCTTCTTCAACTCAGGGGCCTCAGAACGTTGTAGAAACCAAATTTAGCATTTAGTGCGATTTAAGCCTGATGCTCTCATGACAACTCCTTTAAGCCTAGGGTTCCACATCAGTGACGGGGAAAGCCTTCCAATTGCAGCTTCAAGACATCATCAACTGGATGCAAGCCCTTTCACTGCAATACGGCTACTTCGGCATCTTCATCATCGCCCTGATAGGCGCCCTGTCCATATTTGTCCCAATACCGTACACGGTTGTCATATTCACCTTAGGCGGCTTCAAAAGTGGAGGCGTCTACGTTTTCGATCCCGTTTGGATTGCGTTAGCAGCTGGACTTGGATCAGCCATTGGCGAGTTCTCAGCATATCTCATTGGGTTGGGCGGCAGAAATGCCATAGGCAACAAGTACAAGAAGAAAATGGACATTCTGGTAAAGGTTTTCAACAGATATGGACCTATCGTGATTTTCATTTTTGCGTTGACACCCTTGCCTGACGACTTGATATTCATCCCATTAGGCGTCATGCGCTACAGCGTTCTCAAAGCATTTGCCGCTGCATTGATCGGGAAGATCTCCATGAACTTCATAGTGGCTTACTGTGGTCGCCTGTCGATCCAAGCAATCAATAGCATCTTCGGTATGGACAGCGATTGGATATCCGCACTAATAGGCATGGCGCTAGCGCTTATTTTGCTTGCAGTCGTTTTCGTAGTCATGTTCAAGGTTGACTGGGAAACACGCCTCGAAAAATACATGGCCGAAAAAGAAACCAAACCAAAGAACAACAAAACTCCAGAAAACTAGAAGGCAGACTCGGTAGTTGGCGAGTTTTCAGCGCAATAACATGGAAAAACAAAGCGCCACCATTGGCGTGGAAAGAGTTAAGTGAACACTGAAAGACAGCAAATATGAGGACGAGTTGAAAGAGCTTGAGGATTATAGCTGATCTTCACATTCACAGCCGCTACAGCAGAGCTACAAGCGAGAGAATGTGCCCTGAGGAGATAGCACGCTTTGCGAGAATCAAAGGTCTGAATCTTGTGGGCACAGGTGACTTTACGCATTCTCTGTGGCTCAAAGAGCTGAAGGAAACCTTAGAACCACGGCTTAACGCCTCGTTGTATAAGCTCAAAGCAAACCGAGAGCCATCCGTAAGCTTCATGATAACCACCGAAGTATGCACCATCTTTCAATTCCAAAACGAGTATAAAAAAGTCCATCACGTCATCTTCACACCAAACATCGAAACAGCTAGCCAAATCAATGACAGACTCGCCAAATACGGCGACCTTGCATCGGATGGTAGACCGACGCTGAACATGAACGCTGCCAGCCTCGTTGAGGAAGTCATGGAAGTCTCGGCAGAAAACATGGTTTTTCCGGCGCACGCGTGGACGCCGTGGTTTAGCATCTTCGGTGCCTTCAGCGGCTTCAACAGCGTCGAAGAATGCTATCAGGATATGACGAAACATATTCACGCGTTAGAGACTGGCTTGTCGTCTGACCCACCAATGAACTGGCGTCTCAGCAAGCTAGACAAATACACTTTGGTTTCCAACAGTGATAGCCACAGCTACTGGCCTTGGCGTATCGGAAGAGAAGCTAACGTCTTCGAACTTGAGCAGGTGAACTATCGAGAGATCGTGAATGCGATACGTGACAAGGATGCAACACGGTTCAAGTTCACCATAGAAACTGATCCTGCTTATGGCAAGTATCATTGGACAGGCCACCGAAACTGTCATGTGGCTCTCTCCGCGCAAGAAGCTGCCAAACTCGCCAACATTTGCCCCGTCTGCCGTCGAAAGCTCACCAAAGGCGTTGAACAACGTGTGGAGGAACTTGCTGACCGCCCAGCAGACTTCAAACCCGAAAACCCGATAGGATTCAAGAGATTGCTTCCGCTCTCAGAGATAATTGCCGCTGTGCAGGGTAGCGATTCGCCCTCCACCCAGAAAGTTTGGAACGTATACAACGCCCTTATTGAAAGATTTTCAAACGAGTACAATGTGTTGATTGACGCATCCTTGAACGAGTTGCGTGCTGTTGCAGATGAAAAGGTTGCTGACGTGATTGTCAAGGCGAGGAACGGACATGTGCGCGTAGTTCCAGGTTATGATGGTGTTTACGGACGGCTTGATTTGTCTGAGACTAATTCTTGTGTGAGATCTGTGCCTGAACGAGTACAACAGCTTAACCTTACGGACTTCTTTGGTTGATGGTGTTTGTTGGGGTTTGTTGTGTATTTGTGTAGGACTTGTATACGAGAAGCCTTATTAAGTCGTAATAGACACGATA
>JBGOYR010000128.1:0-3488 GCA_041479765.1 Bathyarchaeia archaeon
AGCGTTGGCGGAAGAGGAGCTATCTCAGATGACGGCATATCAAGTGGTTTCGCTTCGGATAGGTACGAGGCAAAATCCTCCAGAAAACTTGGGTCTGCCATGAGCCCTTCGATCACTGTGTTCGCTTGCTTGGTTGAAGGTTGGAAGTAGCTGGTGTTGTCTGAAAGAAAAGCGGTATACGTTTCGCGTGAGCTGGAGCTTCTTTCTGCGCCATCGATGAATGCCCCGATGTCTTGGATGGCTGAGTGTGACAGAGTATGCGAAGTCGTGTTCAACCCGTCAAAGAGCAAGTCAACTTTGTTGAAGGGATGAAGCCAGAAAGGGTAAGCAACTTTCGCAATGAAAGTGATGTTCTCGGAAGGCTGTTTGGCCACGATTCCTCCACCTTTCGCTCTTTCCTGCTCGGCCAAGCAGAATAGGGCAGCCTTCTCAGCCTCATCAGAAAACGCTTCATTCCGGTCAGGTGCCAAGACTGCAAAAGGAAGAATCAGCCTCGAGATTTCTTGAGACAATCCCTCACCATTCCCGATAGTATTGCCATGGTCAGTTTAAATGTCTTATGAATGCTGCCCGTTTCCACACATCAATGAAAGTTATTGAGCTTAGACGCTTTTTGCCATATTCTTAAATAGTCTTTGCTTGGGTGTAGTATGCTTTGAAGTGAGCATCTGTTGGGCCGTGGACTTTCGGGCTTGCCCAAGCTTGTGGTGATTGTGGGCGGGTTCATGATCATGGCAGGTATAGTCTTGCTGGGAATGGCAGCCTTGGCAGTCATCGGATACCTAAACGTGGGGATGTTGCTTGAGAGCAAGTATCTGCTGATGCTTGCAATTCTCTTGGTCGCGGTCGGAGTGCTGGATACGTTTTCGGCGATCATAGTTGCTCGATGGTGAGGTAGGCCGGCAGTTTTGAGAAAGGTGGTTTCACTACTCATCGGAGGAGCACAATGCGTGCTAGGCGGCCTAGCATCCATCTTTGCCTACCTGATTTATGCGAGTCAGCAGACGCAAGAAATTCTGTCGGTGAGCACCCGAGAGGTTCCTCTTTTCATGTTCCTTCTTTTGGTTTTCGGGATGCTTTCGATCATGAGTGGCCTGCTTCTTGTGTGGGGAAGAAACGGGAGCTACTGAGAACATGGGAGAGAAACACCTGAAGAGAGAGCTCGGGCTTCTTCACACGACAATGATGGGAATAGGTGGAGCCATCTGCGCAGGCGTGTTCGTTACCTTGGGTTATGCGGCAACGCTTGCAGGAACGGCGCTCATAATCGCTATGGTTCTATGCGGAATCATAAACCTGTTCACGATGCTCAGCTATGCAGAACTGGGCGCGGCCTTGCCGAGCGCAGGCGGAGAATACACCTTTGCCAAGGTATCTTTCGGAGGCTTCTTTTCGTTCGCAACGGGCTGGTTTGAATGGATAAGCAACATGTTCTATGCAGCTTTCTCTTCAGTCGGTTTTGCATTTCTGCTGTCATACATTGTGGGACCTAGCATTAACATACCACTGACTGCCGTCATAATAGTCACTGTCTTTTCTTTGATTAACATCAAAGGCGTGAAAGAGACAGGCTTCACGCAAACTGTGCTCGTGATAATCTTGTTGGGGCTTCTAGGCGCCTTCGCCGTTTCCGGTTTGGTCCAGACTCCGAAAATCAGCGCCATGGAGCTTAGCGCGCCGGAAGGCTTCTTGGGCGTTCTAAAGGCTTCTGCCTTCATATTTGTAGTGTATTTAGGCGGTGAAGCTATAGTAGTGGCTCAGGGCGAGATCAAGAATCCGGGCAAGACCATTCCCCGGGCTATTTTGCTCTCGTGCTTCGTACTGATCATAACATATACGGTGATTGCCTTTGTTGTTTTCAGGTTCGTCACGCCTGGGGAGCTTGAGGGGAAGGCGTCGCCTCTTGCCTATGTGGCGGAACAGATTGTTGGGCCTATCGGCGTGGGTGTTGTCACGGTTGCAGGGATTATTGCCGCGTTGACTTCAGTCAACACTTCTATCATGGCTCATTCGAGAGTAGCCTATGCAATGGCAAGAGACGGCTATTTTCCAAAGAAGTTGTTCAGTCTTCATGGCCGTTTCAGTACGCCTCACGTGGCCGTCGTGCTGGGCTCGGTTTTCACGGCTGCGTTTGCGGCAACGGGCGTTGTGAATTTCGTCACGTATGCCACGGATTTCGGTTTCATGATCGGCTTCATATTCGTAAATCTTTCACTGATGAAGTTGCGTAGAGACAAGCCAAGCCTTGTAAGGCCTTTCAAGGTTCCGTTCTATCCGCTTACGCCGATCTTAGGAATAGCCACGTGCGTCCTGCTAATCCTTTTTCTGGACACAGGTACTCTGTTCATTGGCACTGAACTGTTTCTCTTCGGTCTCGTAGCTTACTACGTCAGAATGGTGGGGTATAGTCGAGCTTACCTTGCTGTGGGTGGAATTGACTTCGGGTTAAGCGGATTCTCGGCATTATTGGTCTGTCTGGTGATTTCGAACTCTTTGCCAATCACTTTGTCGCAAGAAGTGACGTGGGCAGTTGCTGGTGTGGCCGTGATCGTAAGCATTACTTGTTTGATTGCCGGACTGCTTAGTGTCACGAGAGATTCCGAGGATTGAGAAGCATGTCGGAGAAGGACGAGAAGAACCTGCTGAAGGACACGATTGACGAGGAGCGGCTTCAGGTTTGCAGCATGGTTCGCAGACTGGGTTCCAAGCTCAGCGGGCTCATGTTTACAAGCGGCATTCTGGTTTTTGCCTTCGGCCTTTATCTTATGATCGCGCCGCAAGACCCTGTTCTTTCGACAAGAGTCAACATCATATTCACCGGAGCTTTAGGCTTCATTGCCGTCTTGAACATCCTATGCGGTTTGCTGTTACTTCTAGGCGAAGACTAGGCGTTCGGTTGTCTTGCGAAGTAATCAGTCATCCGTTTCTGAAAGAGGGCGTTCTTGAGCAGTGCGCTTCTTTGTATCCATACCTGTAATGGGATCTGGAATCTGGTTCCGACCCATCTTAGCGCGGTTTCCAACGTGCTGAACTTGTATGGTTTCTGGCGCATGGCATTTCTGACGTTCTCTCTAACTTGCCAAACCCCCACAGGCATGATGTAGCCCGGCCGTGCTTCGCGCAGCACGATGACCGTCGCCTGCCGTCTTTCCTTCACCAACTGGTCGCAGACAGCTAATCGCGCAGCATAGTAACAGCCGCCTATTTCAGCGTACGTAGTTCTTCCGTCGTGGCCTTCCCAGTCCCCAAACATAACAGTGTTCTTACCATTAGGATTCCAAGCCGTGCCAGGATACCATGCTTCGATGGCTTCGTAGCTCCACTCGCGTGGCAACATGACGATTTCGAAGATGTTGTCGAGGTAGAAGGATTCGTAGATGCGGAATTCGTCTATTTCTGGGAATGTTTTGACTTTCTTGATCAGGTTCTTTGAGACTATGTCGTCTACTGCGGTAATACTCCAGCGTGTGGGAACAAGCTTTCTGTTG
>JBGOYR010000129.1:0-3475 GCA_041479765.1 Bathyarchaeia archaeon
ATAGACTATCGGAGACATACCCCTAAGAATCCTGTTCAGAAAAATGCTTATCACCCCGCCGTAAGCACAGTCTAAGTCAAAACTCTGCCTAGGCCCATAAACGTTGAAGTACCGCAGAGACACCGTCTCAAGACCATAAGTCCTGTAAAACGACCTAACATAGCTCTCAGCCGCAAGCTTAGACACACCATACGGAGACAACGGCGTAGAAGCCATATCCTCCGACTTCAGAGGCGTCGAAGTCTCACCGTAAACAGCCGCCGAAGACGCAAAGACAAACCGCTTCACGCCCAGATCAGCAGAAGCCTTCAGCACGTTCAAAGTCCCAGCAACGTTCACGTCATTCGCCACAACCGGGTCCTTCACCGAAAGCGTCACGCTCACAAAAGCAGCCTCATGAAAAACCGCGTCAACACCCTTCAAAACCTCCCTAACAAGCTTCGCGTCTCGAACATCCCCCTTGACAAGACGAAACTCCTTCTGGCCTATGTGGTGTGCTACGTTATCCAAGCTTCCAGAAGACAAGTCATCAAGAACTATCACGTCATAGCCATCGCTTAACAGCCTATCCACAATGTGGCTGCCGATGAAGCCTGCACCACCAGTAACCAAAACCTTCGAAAACTCTCCCATATTATCAACCACAACTCCCTAATGCATAGTGCTTTGTTATCAAATGAACATTAGCCAGTCATGTAAAGCCTGCCCTAAACGCTGGAAGTTCGACTATAAGTCGTAGAGTGGACCACTTACATTCAACTTAGATTTTCATTTGTATACTATTTTTCTATGTTTAGCGTTGTAAAGGATAACTATTTTCTGGTTTTCATCTATCACATATATGACTCTATAATCTCCAACCCTTAGGCTCCATTTACCTGCCAGTTCTCCTCTAAGGATTTTCCCGATATAAGGATTAATTTCAATAGCTCTTACAGCAGAATCTAGCCTTCTTCTTAATTGAACATCAAGTTTCCTGAAATCTTTCTCAAAAGTTTTAGTAACCTTAAGGTCATATTTCCCCAGAGTGTTTCAGCTCCTCGAAGAAATCGTCGTAGTCCCTGACCCTCCCAGCCTTCACATCCTCTTCAGCGCGCCTAACAGATTCAGTTGTATCCTCATCTTTTAAGATCTCTAAGGTTTCAACAATTCCCTCTAGTAAGCTGCTCACCTTCAAAAGAAGAGCTCGATCCTCATCCGTTAGGAGAGCACTGCTTCCAGACATCCCAACACCCATGAACATATTTCTGTCAATAACACAGGGCACCCATAAATTTTAACTTATCGCATGCATTTAAGAGCATCAAAGCATCAACCATGTAAGAGCCGATGAAACCAGCCCCACCAGTAACCAAAACCTTCGAAAACTCTCCCATACTATCAACCACAACTCCCTAATACGTAGTGCTTTGTTATCAAAAGATCCAAGCTAAACTCCCACCCTTCAAGCCTAGGCCAAACGCCTCATGGTCTCCTTTGAGAGAGATTTCTTACTCGTTTGACAAAGTTTATATTATAATCAATTATAATTATTGTTTGATTAAAATGGCATTGAAAGCGAAGATACGGAGAATAGGAACAAGTCTAGGAATAATCATACCAAAGGAAACGTTGGAGATGATGAACATGCGAGAAGGAGACACCGTCATCATTCCCAGAATTGAAACCCCAGTGAGGGAAATACGGGGCATCCTCAAAGGAACAGGGATAGTTTTTGAAAGAGAATCCGCAGACAGAGATGAAAACATTGATGAAGCCTTCACACACGCCAACAAAAAATCGTGAAGAAACCAGAGACGCCGTTGTGTTCGATGCTTATGCATGGGTTGAATACGCTCTAAACAGTCCCTACGCAGACATGATAGCCGAAAAACTTTCTTCAGCCCGTCATCCCCTTACGCCAGCAACCGTCATAGGTGAACTAAAGGAG
Organism: Bathyarchaeia archaeon; assembly: GCA_041479765.1. Taxonomy (GTDB): domain Archaea; phylum Thermoproteota; class Bathyarchaeia; order Bathyarchaeales; family Bathycorpusculaceae; genus DATKKK01. The sequence goes on from JBGOYR010000129.1 coordinate 1,931, forward strand.
GCAATGCTAAGGCATCACATCCCAAAATCAAAGATTTCATCCATTCTCCTATATGTGAAAAACAAAAGCACAGTCGTTAACATTGATGCAGAGATCGCTGAAAAAGCCGCTGAAATAAACTTTCTACATAAGAAAACCATCAAAGGCTGGGGCATGCTGGATTCAATAGTTTATGCAGTCACTATACTAAAGAAAGGGCGGGTCATCACTGGAGACCCACACTTCAAAAACCTACCACAAGTAACCTACATCGGAACATGAATGCGCCTTATTTTTCCCACAACAACAACCGAATGCAAACCACAAAACCTTGCACCACCAGTAACCAAAGCCTTCAAAGATTTCAATCATGCCAACCCCGAGAAAAAAGGAACAGTAACAGCAAAGCCGTCTTCCAGCGCGCGCGTGTGATTCACGATCACGATGTTAAACGAACCGAAAATAAAAACGCCTATGGAACATTCAAAGGTATCTTCTAAAGGTATCTTCTACAACAACGCTTGAAATGATTCACCCGATTAATCCATGGTTTCAGTCGCAACGTGCATCCAGAAACTACTGCAGAGCTTAGGAGCATCGTCTATCAAGGAGATCCAAGTCGTTTTTCATGCTCTCTTTCTTGCTTAGCCCGGACTCTCGCATCAGACGTTAAAACGCACGTCAGACTCCATCCAGCAATCCAAAGAAAGACTACCAGTGGCGCAAGAACCAAAACTGTCGTTTTCTCTAGCGCACGCCAAACTCGGTCAGAACGGATTCTAAACAGACATCGGTTTCCAAGCTGCCTTTTTCGCTCAGGTGTTGCATCCATTGATCACTTGTTTCTTTCAACCCGATGTTGACGGCATAGTCTATTATGCTAGGTATCAAGCTAGAAACAATCAGCACGTTCTCAAGAATCTTCAATCTGCGGTGGATTACCGAGAGATGAGACGATCTGCACATCTCAGTTTGACTCATCGAGAGAGATCTGAGTCTCTCTTTCAACTCTTGATCGTTCGGGCTTTTCCTCAATTCCTCGACCAGACTATTCTTTGATGCCTCTATTTCGTCGAGGCGCTGATGCATCTTTGAGATCTGAGACAACAGCAAATCCTTGGCCTCGGAAAGAGTTCGAACCCCCAACTCATCGCAAACTCGTCGAAGTTCCAGCAAAGCTTCCAGTTGTTGGACCCCCGTATATTTGTCGTGGGGTCGCCAGACAGCAATCGGTGGAAAGAGAAGGTCAAGTCCCTCCGCGACGTGCTGAGCCTCCGCCAGATACGCTTCACCGGCAACGCCTCCAACGTAGCAAGAAGGCTGCAAGCCACTGAAAAGCACTAGTCCCATTGGAATAGCTCTAGCTGATATCTGTGGGGCTATGTTGGATATGTCAGGATCATCTTCATGTCCAAGATCCAGCTCATAATGCTCTTGGCAGCGAACGCAGTTGCCGTTTGCCGACAAAGACCCGTCCTTTTCATTCAAGAACAGCTTGGCTTTGCTTCCGCAAGAGCAGTGATACCAGAAAGGCGCCAAAAAAGGCTCTTGTTCTGAAACGCCGGC
>JBGOYR010000130.1:0-3440 GCA_041479765.1 Bathyarchaeia archaeon
AGCGTCAAGAGTGGTGAAAAAAATGAAAACCAAGAGCAGCACCATTCTTGAAACTTCTGAAACAGTTATGATCAACTCGAAACTAGGCAACGTCGACCTTCTAGAGCACCTTTCTAGGGAAGAAAGGAAGAAGGAGGCCAGCAAGCCCCTGTACTTGATTCGGTACGAGTAATCCATGCGTTTGCTCAAGACATGAATGAACGATGCACTTTGACGGTGCTATTGTGCTTCTGAGCAAATATAGCTCTCTTTCTGCAGTTCCAGCGGACATCCGCCGCCGCATATCTGCAGTTGCGGGCAGTCTCTGCATTTCGGTTCAGCATATTCTCTTTTTCTTATGCTTGTTGCGAGTGGGTTGTGCCAGATGTGCTGCCAATTCTCCTTCAGAATGTTGCCTAGGCTCTGGAAGTAGCTTTGACAAGGGTACACGTCGCCGTTCGGGCCGATGCATGTGCTGATGTTGGCTGCAGAGCAGGATTTGACGCCTAGACCGAGCTTGACTGGATCAAAGCGGCAGTACTGGGTGGGTGTGTACCACAGGAATTTCAGTCCAAGCTGGTTAGCTTTGTCGCGAATTCCAGGCAGAAGGTCCCTTAGTGTCTCAACTGACAGGGCGAAGTCTTCGCTTATTCCTTTTGCTTTTCCAGAATAGATTAAACTATTGCATCCGAACGCAGCGACGCCGAGTTTCTTCAGGAAATCGATAGTGTCTAGGAATGTTGATGCATTGTGCTTGCTTAGGGTTGTGTTCGTGGTCACGTAGATTTCAGAGATGATCGCGTTTTTGATTCCGGCAACAGTTTCTTTCCAGCTTCCTTCAGTTCCCGTCATCAAATCATGGATTGCTGGCTTGTGTGATTCTAAAGTCACTTGAACAAAATCCAAGCCTGCCTTCTCAAGCTTCCTAACGTATGTTTTGTCCTTCAGCCTTCTTCCGTTCGTGATGAGTCCCGTGACTATTCCTTTGTTTTGTGCGTAGAGCAGAAGTTCCGTCAGGTCTTCTCGAAGCGTGGGTTCCCCTCCAGTGAAGGTCAAGATAAAAACACCGATCTGGTGCAAGCGATCGATCACCTGTTTCCACTGTTCAGTGTCGAGCTCCGGGGTTTCATGTGGTCCTCCGGCATAACAGTGAACACAGTTGTTCTGACATCTGAACGTAAGCGCCAGATCTACGCGCAAAGGCGCCGAAAACGAATGAGTGAACGGTTCCACGTGTTTGACATCGAGAAAGGATGTGGGGCAGATTTTTTCAGTCTGAGCCAGCGTGTTTACGGTGTAAGTGAGTTTTTCATAATCTTTTTTAGCGATTTTTGAATCCACTCGGTACATGCGGCGAATTTCCTTCAAGACCTCTTCTGTAGGTTTTCCCTGCATGAAAAAGTAGGCATACGCCGTCGCAGTCTGGTTCAGGAAAAGTACCGTGTTCGCGTTGATGACCATGACTCCGCGGTTGCCAGGCTCGATTCGAAGCTGAAGTGCTAGACGTGCAAACTTGTCCTTTCCTCTATAAGTGTAGAGACCTTCAGGAATCGTTCGCGAACGGAAGATATTACGCAGCAAACTCGTTCTTCACAAGCCTCCTTTTCTCAGCCTACCCCTCCACCGGCACAAGCACAGGCACATGACACGCAAGCGCATGCACAGGCGCAAGCTGCACAGGCGCACACACAATCGGCGTTGTGATGAGCTGGGTCGTGTGACGCCTTTGCAGACGGCCCTGGAAGGATGGAGTTGGCAAACTTTTCAAGGTTGACTACAATTTTGTTTGAGGTGTTTTCAACTGCGGTTGCGATGTTGTTCGCAAACTCTGCGCCTGGAATTGTTGGAGGCTTTGTTCCTTGAGTAGGTGTTCCAATGTTCGGTTGGTACGTGGGATGTGAGCCGTAGTTCTGATAACCATACCAGTACCACAGCCACAGTGGGTTTGGCTCGAAGGCTCGGTCCTGGAAGGCTGTTTGCGTGCGCGTTTGATAGTTCGGGTCGAGGAAGAGCCAGAGAAGCTGTTCATCGTAAGCGTTAGATGCGAGTTCAGGTGTGCCTGCTTGTTCTACCTGAGTCCAGGCTTTTTCCACTGTTTTCTTGTAATAGTCAATCGTGTCTAGGCGTCGATATCCATGCAGTTTCTGCTCTACGGTATCTCTTAGGAACATTATAGTCTGTGCCAATCTTTCTTCGTCCAAGATACCATCTTCTTTGAGCGCTTTGAGAAAATCAATCTCATAATATCTGAGAGGCGTTTCGGCCGTTCCTTTCTTTTCTTTGAACGGTTCCATGATCCTTAGCTTGAGTGATGGATTCGTGGACTCGGCCCACACTGCTCTTTTTTGCAGCAGACTGTAAAGAATTTCCGTGACTATTCTGGTTGGCTTCATGTCAAGGAGATAAGAGGCTTCAACAGCCGTTAAACCGCGTCTGATTCCAAGACTTTCCATGCTAATGGTCGGAGGCGAATAGGGATGTTTACGAGCGAGAATGGCAATGAAGACTACAACCACTATTGCAATGACGAAGACGCCGAGAACCAACAGTGCAGATCCATACTGTCCGAAAAACGCGCCTATACCAGCGGACCCCTTTCCGTATTCTGGCAAGAACTCTTTGGGAAAAGAAACGCCAACCGGAAACTGCTGATTAGGCAAAAGATCGTGTTTTTCCCAATAAACCACTTTTCTACCATCATCCTCCGTTGATGTGCTGTTCCAGAGCACCGAGGTTGTCTTCACTTTGTCGATTGTCACGTTTGTTGGAAGCACGATTGCTACACCCAGGTCGCGTATGGTTGCCGCCGACCACCAAGTTGGGATGAATAGCATTCCAAGGTTGCCAGTGTTCAGTGTGTCGTCGTGGATCATATTGGCAACATTTGTCATGAGAGTGAACCAAACGGTGTGCCCTGCGCTCAAGGGCGAGTGGAGAGTGACTTCGACTTTGTAGTCTTGTCCAGAGCTTGCGTCAACTGTTGTGAGGTTGTTGCCGTTCTGGTCTTTGGCAGTTCCTATCCTGAAGTCACGTACAGGCTGTCCAACATTCACGTGGTTTATGTTGTCGCCAGAATCCAAGGTTAATGTTATGTTGTAGAAGAGATCGATCGTTCCGTCTGGGTTTATCCATATTTTCACCCCTTGGCGGTCAAGATGATAAGTTCCACTCCACGTTGCGGAAGCAACACCAAAAAACATCATCAAAACAAGAACGACACTCAATGAAGACAATAGAAGCTGGTTTTTCACCATTTTGGTTCCTCAGCCACCTCGAACGTGTGCCCGCAGTACGGGCATGTTGCATATGGTACGCCGGAGACGATCTTTATCGAGTTGGCGTCGATGGATGCTGAGCAGTTCGGGCATTTCAAAGCTACCGCTTTCATTTCTCCAGATACCTCAAGTCGTTGCACAATCGTTTTTGGCTGTTTGGATATGTAATAGGCTATCACAGAGCCG
>JBGOYR010000131.1:0-3436 GCA_041479765.1 Bathyarchaeia archaeon
ATCGCTACACACACCGTCAATATTGCCGCAGGCGTTAAACACTCAGAGGACATAACCGTGAGCTTGGCGAAGTGCTTGCACACGATCAAGTTGACGGTGAAGATATTGAGTGCAGGTCCATGGCAGAACCTAGTGATGGAGATCACTTGGCCCATTTGGATAACCATCCCAGAAGACATTACCGGCACCTACTACGTGAACACGCAGCTGCTTGCTCCTGACTGCAAGGTCGACTTAAAAGACGTCTTTGCAGCCGGCAAAGCATTCGGCAGCGTTCCAGGAGACAACAAGTGGAACACGGGTGCAGACATCAACCACGACTACAAGATCGACCTCAAAGACTACTTCGCTATCGCCAAGAAATTCGGCAAGTGGTAAACAAGCCAAAAGAACAAACAATCCCCCTCTTTTTTGTTTCCTGCAAATTCAGCGTTTTCTGTTAAGATCAACCTGCCGTGTGCGTAGCACCGTACATGTCGATAAAGGTCTGACCTAGACTATTGACCGAATTCCTTCCTGCGTCGCCAGACAAGTATGGTTCCAACAAGTGGTGTAAAGAACACTGGCAAGAAGTAGTAGAGTAGCGAGTACCACACAACATAGTGATGTATGATCATTGATGTTGCCGCATTACCAAACTGCGAAAACATCATACGAAGATTCTATGCAGGAAACGCAGTAGTGGAACCGTTTCCTTTCAGCCGCTACGTAAACTTCTTCCAGTTCGGAGCAATCAGCTCTGAACCCATAAACAACAACAGATGGAGTGTGAGCATAAGAGAACCCAAAGTGCTGAGACAAACAGGGTGGGTCATGGTTGACAGAGCTTGGGTCACACAAGGAGACATCTCATATCTAGACTGGGATTGGAGATGGGGCGGAACTCCCTACACGGGCGTTGATGTTGAGTACTACGGAAACCAACCAATTTCATATCCGCATGAGATTATTTTCTTCTTCAATGGCCACACTGCGTCTCCGGGAACAGTTCTTTGGGATACTGCTAGCTTACGGGGTGACTACGCTGAGAATGCTCGGCCATTTTGTCACGATTCGGCTCTCGGCACGGGAGAAATGCCCCCCTCCCTAGCAGTGATGATGTCTCTTACGTTAGTTGCTCTACTAGCTAACGTGTCGAGCAAACTTGCCAAGCATTCGACGAATCCTCGAAGGCAAATCGAGCATTGACGGTTTGAGAACAGATATGCGCCTTGGTTGGGCAATCATTTTAAGCAAGGTGTGCAGTTGTCTATTGCTGATAGTTTGAGGTGCTTGGTTGGGTAAGAAGAAGGTCCGGAGCGAAGGGGAGCTGCATGAGTTGATAGTTCCTTCTGGTAGTGATGTTTTGGGTGTATGCACGAAGCTTCTTGGGTTTGACCGTCTTCTTGTGAAGTGTCAGGATGGACATGAAAGGTTATGCCGGATTCGCGGCAAGATGAAAAGAAGAGTCTGGATAAGACTGGGAGACACTGTTCTGGTGTCTCCATGGGATTTCCAATCGGACAAACGCGGCGACGTTTTCATACGTTACACGAGGGGACAGGTGGAGACACTTCGCAGAAAAGGTCTGTTGATCAACTGATTCTTTCTGCTCATGGTCGGCGATTGGCAGGTGTCTTTTAGAAAGCGCGTTGACAAGAGGCTGGATAACAGGGAAAAGAGTTACGAAACCGGACGGCTGATGAGGGAAAAGCGAAGCGAGGAATATGATGCTCTTGAGGAAGTTTTTGACCGCTCGACACTCATGATAATCTACGATTTCATGAACAGGGGCGTGATAGACGAGATCCACGGAGTTGTTAACGCAGGAAAAGAGGCGAGAGTCTATTGGGGCAAGGACAAGTTAGGAAAGGAGCTTGCGATCAAGATCTATTTGACGCTTTCTGCAGAATTTCGCAAAGGCATACTCAGATGCCTTGAAGCTGATCCAAGGTTCAAAGGAGTGCGACGCGATACTCGATCGCTGATATTCGCATGGGCACAGAAAGAATTCAAGAACCTTCAACAGGCAACTAGAGCGAAAGTTCGTGTGCCCAAGCCAATAATCGTCAGAAACAACGTTCTTATAATGGAGTTCATCGGAAAAGACGGCTTGAACGCTCCCTCATTGAAAGAGCTGCCGCCAAAGAATCCCCAGAGAATCTACACGACGCTTCTGGCCTACTTGAAGAGACTCTACGGCAAGGCTGAACTTGTTCACGGGTATCTGAGCGAATACAACATCATGGTTTGGAACGGTCACCCTGTGATTTTCGACGTTTCACAGGCAGTCTCAGTTTCACACCCTATGGCTGAATATCTGCTACGCAGAGACCTGCTGAACCTGAATAAGTATTTTAGCAGGTTAGGCATTAAGGTCCTATCAACCGAGGAATGTTATAGGCAGGTTACAGAGCATGGCCGGAACTAACACTTTACTGAAAATTCCCAAAGAACGAATAGGAGTTCTAATAGGGCAGGAAGGCGAAACCAAAACGGGCATTGAGAAAGCACTATCAATCGAGCTTCAAATAGATAGCGAGGCTGGAGATGTTACATTGACTCTGGCCAAGAACGCTCAAGACCCGTGTTTGCTCTTTAGAGGAAAAGATGTCATAAACGCCATCGGTAGAGGCTTTTCTCCAGAACATGCGTTTCGGCTAATCAGAAACGAGGACGCAATTCTGGACATCATAGACTTGAGAACTACTTTTGGGAAATCCGAGTCCGACATTAAGCGCGTAAAGGGACGGATAATCGGGATGAACGGTAAGACCCGCCAGTTAATCGAGGAACTAACAGACACCAATGTAGCAGTCTATGGACATACCGTTAGCATCATCGGAGAGCTTGAACAGGCGCAGGTGGCTAGGGAGGCAATTCAGATGCTAGTGAGGGGAAGCTTGCACGGCACCGTCTACAGATTCCTGCACAGGAAACGCAGGGACCTCAAGAAGAAAAAGTTTCAGCTTTGGGAAACGCCGCATGAATGAGTGATGGAACGGCGAGCTCACGCACTCAAGATCCAAATCATCTGGGTTCATCGGGGCCAGAGTCGTCATCGCCCACCATGAAAACTAGAAAAACGCGCCAGAATAAAAACATATACCCAACGTCAGCAACAGCGTTGAACAAGCATGCTGAAGCATATTCGCCTCATCCCCTTGGCTGCAGAGAGTCTCGGCGTGCGGTCGATGTGCACATACGTTGAGACTTCAGATGTCAGGATTCTTCTAGATGCAGGAGTCTCCCTTTGTCCATACCGCTTCGGACTCCCCCCACACCCAGTAGAGTTTAAAACCATTGACGAATGTCGCAAGAAGATTGCACAGTTCGCGGAAAAAGCTGAAATCATAACAATAAGCCATTACCATTTCGACCATCACACACCTTCATTTCAAGACTGGCTATGCAACTGGACGCTGGCAGAAGAAACTGCAAGGCAAATCTACCAAGA
>JBGOYR010000132.1:0-3398 GCA_041479765.1 Bathyarchaeia archaeon
AGCCTAATGCCTTCCTTTACATAGAGTGCGCCGACGCCCTTTGGGCCATAAATGTCATTCGAGGAAATGGTGAGCAGGTCTACTCCTTCGGTTCTCACATCTATTGGCACTTGCCCACAGGCGGCTGTTGCGTCGACATGTAAGTAGGCGTTTTTGTCGTGCACAATCTTGCTTATTTCTTCGATGGGCTGGATAGTGCCTATTTCGCCGTTTGCGTAGACAATCGTTACGAGAATCGTTTTGTCAGTGAGTTCTTTCTCCAGAGCGCCTAGATTCAGGAAGCCGTACTGGTCGACAGGCAAGAAGACGGTTTCAAAACCTTTAGTAGTTAGGTATTTACATGGATTGACAACTGACATGTGTTCGACGCTAGAAGTCAACATGCGGTTCCCTCGATCCCTGTAACGATTAGCGATTCCTTTTATCGCCAGATTGTTGCTCTCAGTGGCTCCACTTGTGAAGATGATCGACTCTTTCTTCTCAGCGTTGACTAGCTCGGCGATTTTGGTTCTTGATTCTTCCAGCGCTTTCCTCGCTTCTTGTCCGAAGATGTGCAGCGATGAGGGGTTGCCGAATGCCGACTTCATGAACGGCAGCATGGCCTCTACGACTCGAGAGTCAACAGGCTTGCTTGCCGCATGATCCATGTAAATACGTCGGGTTGTCGACATTTTTTGTTCGCTCAGAAGCTGAGAATCGCGTCTGCATTCAAAGCGAGGTCATTGAGTGTGGCAGCGCCTACGATGTTAGCTTCGGGCGTGAAGTCGCCGCGTGGGATTCCAAGCAAGCCGCAGCTTTGTTCGCATACGACAAGCTTCACGCCTGCCTTTATGGCTTGGTCCATTACCTGTCTGAGTGACGGGAAGCTACCTATCTTGATTTTTTCGGCCTCGCCTTTCTTCATGAGTGTCACCCCTTTGATGAGGAAGTAGACAGTCGCGTCCACGTTCATCATTGCCGCTGTGCTGGCCAGAATGAAAGGGGCATAGGCACGTTCTGGTTGGTCAACTCCGCTAGTTTGGACGTACAGTATCTTTTTCTTTCCGCTCATTTATCTCATCTCCTAACTTTTTTCATTTGACTTTCTTTATGACTATCTGAACCGTGTTTCCTTCTTTGGTCACGCTGACTAGTTCCTGTTCAAGGTTTTTCACTAAGCTTCGTATGTCTGATTCTGCTGCTGGGTCGTCTGCAAGAACTTCGAGCGTTTCGCCGAGTCTCAGTTCGTCAAGCTCCATTCTTGTCTTGAACACTGGTTCAGGACAGTACAAACCTATACAGTCCAGTGTCCTGTCAGGTTTAGTGCTCATAAAGTCGCCTTCAGACTTATGTTTGAAAAAAGGAGAATAAAAAAGTTGTCCAACAATTCAAACAGACTATATGATTCATTCAGCACGATGCCTATCGTTCCGATCGGCTAAGTAGTAGTGACTTTTATTGCTTGAGTTGGACACTGCGTTTCACATGCCAAACATTGGATGCAATCATTCTCTCTGGCCGGGTCCGACTTCTTTTCTGAGGCAGGATGCCCTTTGGCTTCGGCCCAGTCAAACAAGGTGACAGGGCATACTTCGATGCAGACCCCGTCGCCAGTACAGCAATCCCAGTCAACCGCAACTTTTGTCCCGTGGATGCCCAGCTTCTTAGGAGGCTCAACAGGTCCCCAAACATCATGTCCCTGATGCTTGTCAACTACGGTTCGTTTTTTCTGGAAGTCTGGATCAATCGGCAAGACAATCTCACCTATTCCTACTGGGAAGGATTGGTATATTAAAGCTTCACGCTGGTTGCTGAAGGCAGACTGTTCTTCAGGTTGTGCCTATCTTTGCAGAGGTGGCTGTTCACACAAGAATTTTTTTATAAGTGGAATGTCTATGTGCTGATTGGTGGATCTGCATGAAGATCAACGATTTTTCCTTTCTAATTGGAGGCGAAGCTGGCGCCGGAATTGCTCGTTCTGGCTTCCTGTTTGCCAAGGCTTGCATGAGGGGTGGTTTGCACGTTTTCGGCACGAATGATTATCAGTCCCTCATAAGAGGAGGACACAACTTCTACGTAGTCAGAATATCTGCCCAAGAGATTCACTCCCAGACTGACAGCATCGATTTGCTGATAGCGTTGAACGCTGAAACCGTCATGCTTCACAGAAACGAGCTCGTCAAGGGCGGAGGCATAGTCTATGACCAAGATGATCGGGCCTTAGATTCTGAGAAACTTGGCAGAACAGATTTGAAGCTTTACCCGATTCCCTTGAGAAAAATCGTTGTGGAAGAGCTGAAACAACCTCACAACTTGATAATGAGAAACACTGTGGCTCTTGGGGCTGTAATCGCTGTGACTGATTACGATTTTGCGTTGCTAGAGGAGGTTCTGAGGGATACTTTCAAGCAGGAAATTGCCGAGTTGAATGTGAAAGCTGCCCGAATTGGCTATGATTACGTCAGGGAAAAACTTGAAGGCGGATTTGGAAATGCACTCAGGAAGACAGAAGGAGCTGGAAAAAGGCGCATTTTTCTGAGCGGAAACGAAGCTGTCGGACTTGGTGCATTGAAGGCTGGCTGCAGGTTCTACGTGAGCTACCCGATGACGCCTACGACTGGTCTGCTTCACTTCATGACTTCGAACGAGAGAGACTTCAGCATGATTGCCATGCAGCCTGAAGGCGAGATCGCTGCAATAAACATGATTGCAGGTGCAGCCTTCGCCGGCGCAAGAGTGATGACTGCAACTTCCGGGGGCGGCTTCTGCTTGATGAGTGAAGGCTTAGGAATGACTGGCATGACTGAGACCCCAGTTGTTGTCATGGTTGGGCAGAGACCTGGACCGAGCACAGGATTACCCACGTATTCTGCTCAGGGGGACTTGCGGTTCGTCATTCATGCTTCGCAGGGAGAGTTTCCAAGGGTTGTCATTGCACCCGGAGACCTGGAAGAGTGTTTCTATGAGACCGTGCGGGCTTTCAACTGGGCTGAGAAATACCAGCTTCCAGTTATCCTTTTGACTGACAAGTATCTTCTTGAAAGGGAGGTGTCGGTTGAACCTTTTGATGAGAATCGGGTCAAGGTTGAGCGTGGTTTGCTGATTACTGAGCTGTATGAAGACAAGAAGGAGTACCGTAGGTACGAGTTGACTGAAACCGGAGTATCGCCAAGGGCTCCTCCGTCAACGAAAGGGGCTATCATTCATGCCAACTCGGATGAACATGATGAAAACGGGTTCACGAGCGAAGATCCAACGATAACGACTATGATGGCAGACAAGCGCTTGAGAAAACTAGCGACTTTGAAGAAGGAGATCGAGGAAAGAGACATCGAAACCACCAAGCTTCACGGCCCAGACGATGCGCCAACGACGATTATTTCTTGGGGTTCGACGAAAGGTCCGATAAGAGAAGCCAT
>JBGOYR010000133.1:0-3393 GCA_041479765.1 Bathyarchaeia archaeon
GTATCAGATGCAAAGCCTCAAACACAACGGCATCTACGTACCACCATACGACTACAAAGGCTTCTCCGTGAGAATCCACGGAACTCCCGTGAAGCTTAGCCCGAAAACGGAACAGATGGCTCTTTTTTGGGTGAAGAAAGAACAGTCGAAAACCTCACCGCCTGACAAGGTTTTCTACAAGAACTTTATTCTGGAATTCATCGAAGCTCTGAAGGTGGAGAACCCCTCGGCAGATGTGCTGAAGAATCTTCAAGTCAACGTTGATGTTGATCCGATGAATGACGGAAAACCGAGAAGTGACATGGAAGTTGACTTCAGCCAAATCCACGAACACGTTTTGCTTGAGCAACAAGACAAATTGAACATGACCAAGGAAGAAAAAAAGAAACTCGCACAAGAAAGAAAGGTCAAACGAGAAGCCCTCAAAGAACACTACGGTTACGCACTTGTTGACGGAAAGAAAATCGAAATCGCAAACTGGACTGCCGAACCCCCCTGCATTTTTGCTGGAAGAGGCGACCACCCAAAACGAGGAAAATGGAAAGAAGGACCGAAAGAAGAAGACATCATCCTGAACCTTTCCGACCGCAACTCAATTCCTCCCGGGAAATGGAAGGATGCCGTTTGGGAACCAGACAAGATGTACATTGCCAGTTGGCGAGACAAGCTTGCCGGAAAGATGAAGTACGTCTGGTTTTCAGACTCAGCGTTTCTCAAACAGGACCGCGAGAAGGAAAAGTTCGACAAAGCTGACAAACTGGACGCAAAAGTGCCAAAAATAGCCGAGCACATAATGAAGAATCTCGATGATGAGGACGAAGAACGCAGAAAAGTGGCCACCGTATCTTGGCTCATTCTGGAGGTAAACATGAGGGTTGGCGACGAAAAAGACCCAGAAGAAGCTGACACAGTAGGAGCCATCACGCTGAGACCGGAGCATATCAGAATTGAAGGAGGCACGCTGCACTTTGATTTCTTGGGCAAAGACGCCGTGAGGTGGGTCAAGGAAGTCAAGGCACCTTCAAGTGTCATTGCGAACATTCAACACTTTTCAAACACGTCCAAGGGATATCTTTTCGAGGGAATAGACTCCAAGAAAGTGTCCAGATTCCTCAACGAGAAGATGGGTGGATTGACTGCCAAGGTTTTCAGGACTTGGAGATGCACGAAAACCGTACGAGAATCCTTGGAGAAGAGCGGAGGCAAAAAGGAAGACCCTGAATACGACAAACTCCACAACGCAAAGATAGCTAATCTGGAAGCCGCGCAGGTAGCGAATCACAAGCGGAAGATTCCGCCGAACTTTGACGAGCGTCTGGCCAAGAAAGAGGCGAAGCTCAAAGAACTGGAGGCTCAATTGAAGGAAAAGGAGGCTCAGGGAAAGAAGACAGAATCGCTCGTCAAGCGGTTGGGAAAGACCAAGATTGACATAGAATTGACGAGGGCCACTAAGGAATACAACCTGGGAACATCTTTGAAATCCTACATTGATCCAAGAGTGTATTTACGATGGGCTCGCCAGGTGGATTTCTGTTTGGACAAGTTCTATCCGGCAACCTTGAGGAAAAAGTACAGTTGGGCTTTGGGAAAAACTTGACTCATGGACGTGCAAGCGCTCTTGTATGGATGCGGGAACGTTCCGTGGAATAGCCGCAGCCTACTTTGACGGTTTATTGTAAAAGGTTTAATAGGGTTCACATTCAATTTAAATAAGTAGTGAATCTGCTCGAGGAATAAGGGAAGGTCAGATTATGAGTGAAAGTGAATCGCAGGAAGAATACATGAACGTGACAGCACAAGCTCCCCCGATAAAAATCAGAGCTGTTGAATGGAAGCTACTTTCTGAACTCATGAGGAATTCCAGACGCAGTGACCGAGAACTGGCCAAGGCAATCGGCGTTTCACAACCCACGGTAAGCAGGCTCGTTAAGAAGCTGGAGAAAGAAGGATACATCAAAGAGTACACGATGATACCAAGCTTTCACAAGATTGGCTATCACCTGATGGCACTGACGTTTGTAAGAATCACAAGGAACACCAATTCGGACCAGCTTGACAACGTAAAGAGATCAGCAGCGGAGAAACTGAGAAGAAGCCCCTACGCGTTCGTGATGTTCAAGACAGGAATGGGGCTAGGGTACGATGGTGTGCTCATTTCTTTCCACGAAACTTATGCGTCCTTCGACAAGCTGAGAAGTCAGATGAAGGGATCCTCCGAGCCTGGCGCTATCGAGATGGAAGTTTTCCTGACGAATCTTGATGATGAATCCCGCTACGTACCTCTAACATTCTCGCTTCTTGCCCGTCACATGCTGATGATGAAGGAAAGCCAAAAACACTAGCTAGAAGCACACTGCTCTGGGTATCGTTCAGTGATTCAGAATAGAACCGACGACTTTCGCAAATGGCGGAATGCTTCAAACGATCCGCCAAGCTGAAGGCTTGCTATGAGAAGAATCCTTCGACGGCCCTCAACAGTTGATATCCGAACAATATTGCTACAAAATAGGTTGGCCACAGGATTATCGGCCAGTTTCTAGGAACGTAGTTCCACAGGTTCATTGAGGTCGCGAAAATCTCCATTGACAACAAAGTGAACGAACCGATCAAAGCCAGACAGAACTGTTCTTTCACTTCTCTTTTCCCTCTGCGGCTTCTCCTGATCACTAAGAGAACCGCCCATGACAATAGAAATGCGAAAAATAACACGTACCAGTTTTGGCTGAACTGAAAGACTATGTCCATGCCGAACCATTTGCTCCTAAGCTATAAAAACATAACTGCGACACGCGATGTTTTTAAGAGAACGAAATGCAAGTATCTATGAGGGCTCTGGTTGAGCGTAACTGATGCCAAACGTATTCGAAGACCGAAGCTTCCCAAAAAGCGCTTACTCAGAAAGCATGGGAAGAGAAAGTAGTGTGCATTGCCGAATCCTCAACGTCCGTTTCTCCTAGGCTTTTGGCTCAGCGGGAGACTGGTTCAGGCTTTTGTTTTTGAACTGCTTTTTCCATGCAGGAATTATTCCTCTATTGATCAGCACTACGATTCCTAAGGACACGAAGCAGAGGGGCAGCCCTATGATCAGGCCTTGAGCAATCCAGACTAGGCTTGTAACCAACCAAGGAAATACTGAGCCAACCTGACCAATGATAGGCAGTTCAACGCCAACGTCCGCGTTCTCCTTCAGACTCAGGCTTACTTCTGAGAGCGGTTCTTGGTAATGTTGAGTTTCGTTCACGACGGTTTCCGTGACACTTGTAGATATGAATGTGACCTTTCCATATTTGCTGATGAGTTCCCTCGCGTCGAATGTGAAGAGAGTTACGTTTTCTGTCGGAATCTTGCACTTAATGGTTCCCACCCAGACATCATTCTCATAAAGTAAGTTCA
>JBGOYR010000134.1:0-3378 GCA_041479765.1 Bathyarchaeia archaeon
CCTCCGAACGGATATCTTGGGTCGCCGCATGGGTAGGCTGGGGTAGAGTAGTTGGCCCAGTTGACCTTGAATTCTCCTGTCGGGGGTGGTGGTGGCGGTGGAGGTATGACTGCGAACACGGCGTTCAGAATGTGGTTTTGGTTCATCGTTACAATCACGGGGTTGGCTGCTCCTACGTTTGTGCCGTCAAGCTCCCAATGGTTAAACGTGTATCCGCTGTCAGGCAGGGCTTGGACTGAGACTTCTTGGCCTTTAGGATACACGTAGACGTCTGGAGCTGGATCAGTTGTGCCGCCGGTGGAGGAAGTTACGGCCAGTGTGAAAGTGGGTGGTGGGCCTTCTGGTTTGCTTATTTCGTAGTATCCGTCTTGTTTTGTGACGCTTTGGATTTCGTTGCCGTCGCCGTCGAGCAGGAAAGTGTCAGTGGTGTTTATGTGCAGAGCGCTTGTGAATTTTCCTGGTTCGGTTGGGATCTTGGTTATGTTGAACTCGAAAATGCAGGCCTTGCCGCTGCCAGTGAAGTATGGTGGATCAGGCGGAAAGAGGACAACGGTTGTTAGCACGCGTCCCTTTCCCGGACTTATGTGTTGGTAGCCTGGGTCGTTGGGTGGTGTTGGAAGCGCGGAGGTTGTTCTTCCGTAGAAGATGTACTGCGGATCATTCTTTGGTTCGAACCAGCGAGTCACGCGGAGTATTGTGTCGTTGAAATCGAGGTAGACTTGTGCGCCTCCAAGGTTTGCCACGTTGTCGATCCAGACTGTCACGTTGAATCGGGTACCTGGGTTGGTAGTTGCGGTTGTGTAGGTGTTGTCGGATGGGTTCAGCCGTATTGTTGTGCCGTCGCCTATTACAGTCATTTGAGCTGCTGTTGCGCATGCTGAGGAAGCTAACAGAAGCACTACTAACCATACTGTTATTGTTTTCTTGTTCATTCTCGATCTTCTCCTTTAACCAACATTTTAACTAGCGTTACAGACTGCATTTCATCTAGTATAAAAAACTTAGCTATACTCTCAGACACAGCCGCTCAGCACTCTGAACATGTTTCCATGAGCCGCATCCACAAAATTCATTGAGGATTGGTTTCAAGAACCCCACTTCTGGGAGAGCCTCGGGCGGGCGTCGATCCCGCGACCTGCAACTTACGAGGCTGCCGCTCTACCTAGCTGAGCTACCGAGGCATAGCCTACTAACTTCTCATGATTCGGATATTTAAACACTCAAACGCAAAAAGGACCAGAGAATCCAAGCGCACGTTCTATTTCTTGAGCCGCTGAGGTATACGCAAATACGTTCAACCTAGGAATGGGGAACGAGTCGAGAAGCATGACTATCGGTTTCAGAAGGACGAGTTCGTCAACAGGTGCCATTTGTGTATGGTGATGCGGGAAACCTGAAGAAACGTGAGGTTAGTTGAGTTGTAGTTGGTATATAATGTTCTTTGTTGTCACTTTGAAGCCTAGTTTTTCGTAGAGTTTGATGGCTTTTGTGGGGTTCATTTCGTCCACGTAGAGTAAGGCGTCTTCCATTCCCATGTCTTTCAGTGTCTGCATTGATTGAAGCATCAGCCGTGTTCCCACTCCCTGTCTTCGGTATGGTTTCAGCACGCCTATGTCTGCAACCATTCCCCATTTCAGGTTTTTTTCTTTGTTCAGGCCTTCGTCAACGACAGAGCCATTATATCCAATAGTCTGGTTGTTCAGTTCTGCGAAGAACCACGCTTGTCTGGTGAACCAGGGCATTTCGAAAAGTGTGTACTTGGTTTCTTCGATGGTTCTCGGCCTGAAGTTGTTGTGTTCTCTGAAGGCTTCGTTGTCAAGTCTATTCAACAGTTCGATGTCTGCATCTTCTTTAGTGCGCATTTCTCTCATGACTACGCTCATGTTTTCGCCGATGTTGCGGGGGATGCTTTCTAGGTTTCTTCTCATCATGCTTGTGATACGCGCTTGCGTGAAACCGAAGCTCTCATAGATGTGTGTACATCCTTCACGGTCACTCTGCGCCCAAGCCTCAACGCTTCTCATTCCCCTCTGTCTCAGGCTTTCGAGAGCTTTTTCCACAAGTCTCTTGGCCATGCCTCTTCTCCTGTGCTCGGGCAAGATCGCCAATGATTGAATGAAACCCTTTCGGTCGTCTCGCTGCTTATCGATATAGGCGTCAACCATTCCTACAGGTTCGCGGTCCCATTCAGCGATGAACACTCCTTCCGAACTGTAGTACGGGGCTTCTTGCGTCTTCTTCATTTCTTCAAGCGTCATGTTCCTAATGTCATCATAGTCTGCAAAACAAGCATTGAATATTTTAACAAACGTTTCCTCGTCGCGTTCCTTCACGAATGATCTGATGTTCAGCAATGTTTTTACCTCAAAGCTTCCATAACCACTTGCATTGCAGGATTTAAACGTTATCAACTGACGGTTGCACGGCAAGAAAAAACGGTTGGGAAAGACTCGATGAAAGCATCTAGACAGCTGGGTGAGAGAAAAATCATCGAAATAATACAGAACCATCTTGATGCCATGCCGAAAATGCCCATACCCTTCGGCGACGACATCTCGGCCTACGATCTCGGAGACGGCAAACTCGCAGTTCTGAAGACGGACATGCTCGTAGGGAAGACCGATGTTCCGCCCTCTATGAGTCTTTGGCAGACAGCACGGAAGGCGGTAGTTATGAATGTAAGCGATTTTGCAGCCAAAGGCGTGAAGCCATTGGCGGTGCTTGTTTCACTTGGACTCCCAACAGGTAAGTCGAAACAAGATGGTGAGGAAATAGGCAGTGGCTTGAATGCAGGTGCTCGGGAATACGGCACATACATAGTCGGTGGAGACACAGGCGAAGCCTCGGATCTTGTGATCAGCGTCTCAGTTTTTGGTATTGCCAAGAAAGGTGAGGTGATGCTTCGAAGCGGAGCCAAGGCTGGCGATGTCGTGGCGGTCACAGGCTTCTTTGGCAAAAGCCCTGCAGGTTTGAAGATTTTGCTCAATGGATTCAGGACACAACCCGACATGCACCAAGTTCTGGTTGATTCAGTTTTGATGCCACATGCACGATTAAGAGAAGGACTAGCTTTGAGCCAAGCAAAAGTTGCCAGTGCTGCGATTGATTCGAGCGACGGGCTTGCATGGAGTCTTCATGAGATTTCCAGAGCAAGCAACGTGGGCTTCGTAATCGATAGGCTTCCTTTGGCAGATGAAGCGAAGAGATTCGCGGAGATGAATCGGTTGGACCCGTTGGAGTTGGCACTCTACGGCGGGGAAGAATATGAGCTTGTTTTGACAATCAAACCTAGGCTCTTAGGGAAGGCGAAGGAAGCAGTTGAAAAAGTTGGCGGGAAATTGTGGCCAATCGGCGAGGCTACTGCGGAAAGGCGAATTC
>JBGOYR010000135.1:0-3360 GCA_041479765.1 Bathyarchaeia archaeon
AACAGCCGAGGAGAAAAGAATGATGAACGGACAGATCGGACGAATATGCGTATCCAGAATACCTGAAGATGAGGACCTGGCTGACGCAATAAAGAAGAGAGCCGAAGACAACGGAATCAAAGCGGGTTTTTTCACAGTAATCGGGAGCGTGAAAAAAGCTGTTCTGGGTTACTATAAGGATGGGAAGTATGAGAATCTGAGCTTGGTTGGGCCTTTGGAGATAGCGTCTGGCATGGGCAACATTGCGGTCAGTGAGAAAGGCGAAACGATGATTCACACGCATCTGGTTGTTTCTAACGAGAAAGGTGAGGCTTTTGGCGGGCATCTGATGAAGGGGTCCCCTGTTGGTGCCACGGCAGAATTGGTGATTGTTGAGGCATCGGGTATGAACTTGATCCGAAGTTTGGACGAGAAGACGAAGCTGAACTTGCTAAAGCTAGGTTAGAACTTTGCGAAGATAGATTCCGTGAGCAGATCCGTAATAGTTTCTCAGCTTGCTGATTTCATCATATCTAAACTTTCGGTAGAGTTTCAGAGCAGGAAGATTGTCCTCCCGAACCTCTAGGCGACATGCTTTGACGCTTTTTTCCCTAAATAGTCTTTCCATCTCCGAAATAAGCCTAGTTCCTGTTCCTTTTCTCCTGTGCGCAGGTAACACGTCTATAGTGAGTATGTGTCCCGTCAGCGAGTTTCTGTCGAAGCAGATGCTGCCTATGATGAACCCTACGATCTGGTTCTTTTCGGTTGCGACAAGGCTTATCGAGTTGTAGTCTGTAAGAAGGCTGGCGATTTGCTGCTTAGTGAAGGCTTCGCTTTGAAAGCACTCTTTCTCGATTTCGGAGAGTCTGTTCAGATTGCAGGTTGCGGCTGTCTCGATGCTGACTGTCATCCAAGATCTCAATCTTAAAGATGCTGCAGGGCCATTTAGGCTTTAGGTCGAACCCGTGACTACTTCACCGTTTGCGTGTGTGGTCATGGTCTTTATTCCTATCCATTGTTGCGCAGCAAAGCCTATGAAAAACCTTAACCACAGGGTCAGAAGACGCATAAGGATTGTGGCGGTGGCGCTGATGTCAAGTGGTATCCCGAATAAGCTAAACAAGAATGTCAGGGTTATTTCAGGTAGACCTACTTCAAAAGGCACGCCTATGGGCACAGATTTTGCGGCTATGAAGATTGTGGAGATTATCAGTATGGCGCTCCATGTTATCTGTGGATAGCCGATGGAACGGAACGTTAGATAGAAGACAATAAGCGAGATTATCCAGGAAATTGCCGCGAAGAAGAAAGCAATGGAAAGGGTTTTTGGTGCATGAGCATATTGTTTCATGGCTTCATGAAAGCTCTTGGCCGCGCCGATTGCTTCCTCTCTGAGTTTGAGCAGTTTCCACCGGCCTTTGCTTATGCGCTCTGCAAATCTTATCACGCCATCCACAATTCGCAGCGTCCAATTCTCCTTCACACACAAAAGGAGAAGCAACACGAAGAACAGAAGACTCAAGGCAACGAGCAACAGGACTAGAGTGAGTATGGTTCCGTAAAGCAGCTTCTCCGTCAACAATAAGACAGCCCCAACCACAAGTGTTGCGATCGATATGCTCATCCCCATGAGTCTTTGTGCAACGACCGATGCTGTGGCCTTTCCTGTGGATCCTGGTTGCTCTCTGTTCACCAGATATATCTTGGAGACTTCCCCACTTACCGATTCTGCGGGGATCAGAGTGTCAACAAACACGCCAACCCAGACGAACATGAAAAGCCTGAACAAGGACACTTTCACTTTCAAGAATCTGAGCAACAGATCCCATGTGGCAGTGAAGAACAACGTGTCAAGAAAAACCGCAACAGCAGCCATAAGATAGAAGCGGATGTCAATCTGCTGGATCTTTGCAAATATCACTTGGATGTCAACGTTGAAGATGTATATGTAAATGAAGAAGGCTACGAGACCTATTATTGGGAAAAGAAAGGTTTTCCATGTGACCCTGTACTTTGGCGAAGTCAAACGTGTCAGCACCGACAATGAAGGCAAATGGGCTGGGTACATGATTATATATTTTGCTCAACTCCACCATACGTTTCTTCAGGCCCTCTGTTGAGCCGTTCCTAATCTCAAGATTTAACTTAGCTGTTGTATCAATATCTAATTCGTGAATGCCATGGAATTGAAAGGCGTGCATTTTCTGCTAACTTACAAATGCGACCTGCAGTGTGATCACTGTTTCGTGTGGGGAAATCCCCAAGCAAGAGGCACATTCACAATCGCTCAAGTGAAGAATGTGTTGACGGAAGCCAAGAAACTCCCAACCGTTGACCATGTTGCGATAGAAGGAGGCGAACCCTTTCTGTTCTACCCCCTCGTGACCAAGACCGTGGAAGAAGCAACGAAGCTTGGCTTTCGAGTAGAAATCCTCTCGAACTGTTATTGGGCTACGTGCCCAGAGGACGCTCTGGAATGGCTCAGCCCGCTGGCCAGATTCAAGAACGTAGAGCTTACTTTGAGCAGCGACCTTTACCATGGGGAAAGCTGGGAAAGTGATCTTGCCAGAAATGCCGCAAAAGCTGCAAACCAGCTTGAGATGAAAGCCAGCATTATTGCAGTGAAACATCCAAATGCCGAGGTTCCGTGTCCAAACGAGATTGAAGGAGTGAAGGTTGGTCCATGGGAAATAATGTACAAAGGCAGAGCAGCGGAGAAATTGACGGAGGAAGCGAGCAAGAAACCTTGGCGTGAGTTCACAAAATGCCCCTACGAAGACTTTGAAAAGCAGAAGAGAGTGCACATTGACCCGCTTGGCTATGTCCATGTGTGCCAAGGTATATCGATCGGTAACGTATGGCAGAAGCCCCTTTCACGAATAATCGAGGAATACGACGTTCACTGGCATTCGATTCTCGAGCCACTAGTTCACGGTGGCCCAACGGCTCTGGTTGAAAAGTTCAGATTGCCCCATGACGAAGTCTACGCAGATGCTTGCCACTTGTGCTTCTCCGCACGTCTAAAGCTACGAAGCAAATTCCCAGACTTGCTAGCTCCAGATCAGATGTACGGCGAGCCTAAGTAGATGCAGAGATCAGGGAAGTCATTAAAAGCATGAAAGCTCTAGATGAAATGGTCAGGGTGATGCCTTGCTAACACGAAGTGAAGCGCTTGACTTGGTAAATAAGAATGTGACGAAGCGAAACGTGATCTACCATATGCTGGCTGTTGAAGCTATAATGCGAAGCGTGGCAAGGTACTTTGGAGAAGACGAGGAAAACTGGGGACTGGTCGGGCTGCTGCATGATATTGACTATGAGAAAACTGAGGCCACGCCGGAGAAGCACAGCCTGCTAGCCGAGGAAATGCTGAGAGGACTT
>JBGOYR010000136.1:0-3238 GCA_041479765.1 Bathyarchaeia archaeon
ATGGTTATTAACCTAAGCCTGTTGAAGTCACGTGATTACAGTACGACGAGACGAGATGTAGTCGCAGTTGTGGACGCTAAGAAGCTGTCCAAGGACATTGTTGTGAAAGTCATAATTGAGACAGACCTCTTGACGGACGAAGAGAAGCCAATTGCCTGCAAGCTTGCTAAGGAGGCTGGTGCCGACTTTGTGAAGACTTCCACCGGCTTCTTTGGCAAAGGTGCAACGGTCAAGGATGTTCGGTTAATGCGAAAAACCGTAGGCGAGAGCATGGGGGTCAAGGCTGCGGGCGGAATAAGAAGGTATGCTGATGCGTTGAAGATGATTCAGGCTGGCGCAAACAGAATTGGCACGAGCACGGCGGCTGCAATAGTTGAAGAAATGCCTTAAGCCTTCTCACATTTTCTCCGGAGCTACGATGCCGATTAGGCTGAGCGCGTTTCTGAGCACAATTCTGACCGCATCTACGAGCGCAAGTCGTGCGTCGCTGATTTCTGGCGTTTCTGCTTTTATGACGGGCAGTGCGTTGTAGAATGTGTTGAATTTGTCTGCGAGGCTGTTAGCATAGTCGGCTATCGAGTTGGGTTTGAGGAAGTCTGTGGCTTCGATGAACGTGTCTGGGAAGCTTGCTAGCGTTAGGACTATTTCGTGTTCTAGTTTTTCGTTCAGTAATGTGTAGTCTGGTTTCTTGGGCTTTCGTTCTGCTTTGCGCAGAATGCTGCAGGCTCTTGCGTGTGTGTATTGGATGTAGGGTGCGCTGTTTCTTTCGAAGTTAAGCACTCTGTCCCATGTGAACAGAACAGGCTTTGAAGTGTCAACCTCAACGAGTGCGTAACGTACTGCACCAATGCCCACGAAGTTGGCTATGTTGCGTTTCTCTTCTTCTGGGAGTTCCGGTGAGCGCTTCGAAACCTCTTCGTAGGCTCGTTTGACTGCTTCGTCCATGACTTCGTCGAATGTGATGTAGTGTCCTCGTCTGCTGGACATCCTGTAGCCGGGAAGCGAAACAAGGTTGTAGGCGAAGTGAACGAGGTTGTCAGCATGTTTGTCGTAGCCCAAAGCGTAGAGGGCAATCTTCAACTGCAACTGCGCAAGGCTTTGTTCAATGCCGATAACGTTGATGACTCTTTCAGCGCGTTCGAACTTCCACAACGTATAGGCAATATCTCGAGTCGTGTAGAGCGTCGTGCCGTCGGAACGCATAAGCGTCAGGGGCGGAATCTCGTGGTCTTCTCTTAATCCGAG
This sequence comes from Bathyarchaeia archaeon, assembly GCA_041479765.1. Taxonomy (GTDB): domain Archaea; phylum Thermoproteota; class Bathyarchaeia; order Bathyarchaeales; family Bathycorpusculaceae; genus DATKKK01. The sequence goes on from JBGOYR010000136.1 coordinate 1,246, forward strand.
CTTGGTTCTGAGGCGTAGGTTTTGAACCACTTTCTTGGCATCGAATTCCTGTACTCCGTTTTCTTCGAACAGGTAGGGTGACTTCTTCAGCTTTTCAAGAACGCGTGCAACGTGACCGCCTTTGACGAAGTCGCTTTCCCAGTCCCACGAGTCATAAGAAACATCTATTCTGTCGAGCGTCTCTCTGAAACCGTCAAAACACACTTCGCTGACTCCTCTGATGAGTTGCGTAGCTTTTTTGTCTCCTGCTTCATAGGCTCGGTTCAGATTGTTTATCGAGTTTTCAGGATTTTCGTCTGCCCCTATCCTTTCGAGCAGTTCATCGAAAAGTTCAGGATACTTCTCTTTCAACTCAACGGCGATACCCAGCCACTCGTCCAGTTCCTTGTTGATCTTTGCGATTTCGTCTGTTGCGGAAACGATTATTGCTCGTTCAAGCTCTCTTCTGAGGCGGTTGATTTCAGCTATGCAGCTTGTGACGGTGTAGATCCTGCCGATGAAGTGGTCCAGCTTGCCTTCAGGCTTCGGCCTATCCAGCTTCTCATAACCATAGGCGAGGACTGAAGATTGACGGCCCACGTCGTCAATGTAGTAGTGTCGGCAAACGGTGTGACCTCTGGCTTTGAGCAGTTTCGCGATCGTGTCGCCAAGCACGGGGTTTCTGGCTTGTCCGATGGTTATCGGGTGCAGCGGGTTCGCACTCGTGTGCTCCACGATAATTTTCAACGGTTTTTCAGCTTTGACGAAACCGAATTCGGTGTCAAGACGTTTGACGGAATCAATTGTTGATTGCGAGAGTCTTGCGAAGTTGACATGAAAATTTATGTATCCAGCACCAGCTGAAGCCACATGTTCTATCAGCGACGATTTTGACGTGTCTATGATCTTGGTCAAGCTTTCCGCCAGTTCGAAGGGTTTTCCGCCTGTTTCTTTGGCAAGTTCGAAGCACAGCGAAGAAGCGAGTTGACCGAAGTCCGGGTTCGGCGGCCTTGCCAATGCTAGGTTTGTGGCCTTGGCTTCCGGGAATGTTTGTTTGAGGGCTTTTGCCAAGGTTTTTTCGCATTCTTTGCGAAAAGCGGCGAAAGGGTTCTCTGAAGTCATCAATCGCTTCTCCAGCATCGTGCGAATCGTCTAGGTTTAAGAGTTGAGGTTATATTTTAATGTGAAAAACGTTTGCTTATCTATTGCGGGTGAAGATGGCCATGAAGACCAAGATAGTTTTTTCGGAGAAGTGTCTTGGCTATGGACAGTGGCATATTGAGGGCCCTGAAAGAGTCAGGAAGGCTTACGTCATTCTGAAACGGAGAGGCTATGAGTTTGTGGAGCCTGAGCCTGCTTCAGAAGATGACGTGCTTCTCGCACATGATACGGATTATGTTTGGGCAGTGAAGAAGAGTCTGGCTGAAGATCCGGACACGCCTCCTTATGACAATATTTACGAGTTTGCGCGGCTTTCGGCGGGCGGCGCCATTCTTGCAGCCAAAATCTGCGGATTCTCGATCATGAGGCCTCCCGGACATCATGTGGGAACCTTCGGAGCAGCCTTAGGTGCACGTACAAGGGGCTTTTGTTATTTGAACAATATAGCGATTGCAGTCAAGCACATCGGCAAACCTACACTGATCTTGGACATTGACGGCCACCATGGGAATGGGACGCAAGAGATTTTCATGGGAGACAATAAGGTGACGTATGTGTCTTTGCACAGGCATCCGAACTATCCGGGCACGGGAGTAGTTTCCGAGGGGAATTGCCTGAATTTTCCGTTGCCTCCTGATTGCGGAAATGAGGTGCACATAGAGACATTGGACAAGGCGTTGAGTTCGGTTGACATGGATAGGTTTGAGGTTGTGGCGGTTTCGGCAGGGTTTGATACTCATGCTGGGGATCTGGCTAGTCTTGGTTTGACAGAGAAAGGGTATAGAGAGATTGGGAAGAGGGTTGGAAGGTTGAAGAAACCTACGTTTTTTGTGCTGGAAGGCGGATACAACGG
>JBGOYR010000137.1:0-3230 GCA_041479765.1 Bathyarchaeia archaeon
CACTTCTTGGTGCCTATCTTCTTTCTATAAGCAAGCTGCCCGGCTCTGTAAAAGACTCGCCAACCTCATTCAGCAGAGTCATAAGTTGACATGAAATAGACGCATGGAAATTCCTTGCAGAAACCGCAATGCTCGGCATTCCTCTTTTTGTGCACGGCTAGAATCGGCATTCTCCCCAAAAGGGTCTGCCCTTCACATGACCACAACCAGCGCAGCTCTTCCCATAGTATTTGCATTCGCCGCAAAATGAACCACAAGGTGTAGCTAAGTTCAGATCCGCAATCGCGTCCATCTGCTTGAACCCCGATGTTCTAAGGAGCGTAAGTGAAAATATAATCCTTTATCGAATCAGCAGCATTCCACTCTGGAGGCCTTGCAGGAAGCGATTTGTAACAGCATAGTTTGTATGGTAAGAGAAGCACAATGGGTTGCCAGCTGGAGAACCCACGAAACTGAGTAGACGGAGTGCAACAAAGAACTGTGCAAGCCCTATTTAAGTTGGCTGTTTTCCTTTTTCAAACAATTCAAATCCGGAAATTCCGTTTCAACAAACTGTCGAGTTACTGTATCAATTGACAACATCAGTTATATAGTAGTATCTAGTATGGGTTTTCATCTTAAATAACGTGTTGAATCGAGGTGGTTATGAAAATGGTTAATGAAGCAAGAGGACGCTTGTTCCGACGCAAAGACGGCAAATATCTCATCTACGTACCGCTAGACCTAGCAGAAGATAGCATGTTCCCGTTCAAGAACTACCAAAGAACGAAGCGAGGCGCCGATTCCGTTCGAGTCAAAGTAACCTTCAAGCACGGCGAAAAGAAGCTCCTCATCGAAGAATGGAAAGAGCCAGCCAAAGCATAAAGCTCCAAAGAAAACCAAGAGCGTGACTTCAAGTTCCTTTTTTTCTATTTTTTCTTTAGAACTCTTGTTTTATGCGTCATTTCGGTGTGATGATGATTGTTCAAGTTTGGCAAGACAGACGAGCCCTCCTAGCTGGCTGAGTCGCTTGCCTGCCGTTGTTTCTGTATTAACTATTCTTGTCTTGACGTTCTTGTTCTTTGAAATCTGCAATAGCCTGTGAATTCTGTTCTTGTCCTTGCTGTTAGCGAGATATCTATCCGTAAGCATCAGATAGTCTGGTCTTAGACTTCCGCGTTTCCATTGACTGTAAATCAAATTTTCTGCTTCTTCGAGCGAAAACACGGCCACTGCGCTACCGTCAACTACGTTGAGATGTTTCTCCAATGTTTCCACAAGGCTATCGGCTTCTTCAGAAGTACTTTCACACATCAACTTGTGAAACGTCTCAGTCTTCACCAAACTGGCCACTTCATGAATTTGGCATGCATATCCAGTGAGTTCTCTGAAAGATGTGACATGTGGACCATTACCTTGCACTAAGTAAGCATGGTGTCGCCGAACGTGCACGAAAAAAAGACTGGCAAAACTGGTTTTAGCTGGAGCTGCTACAACGATGCTTCTGACGCCTTCGTTGAGGATAGGCCTTAAAGCGTTAACGATGGATTCATGAAAACTGTACAGAGCGCCCTCATCCTTCCTTCTTCCTTCAAGCTTCACGCTGGCGTAGGGCTTCACAACATTGCTGAACACTTGCCACAGGGCCGCGCTGCTCTCCTCCAAACCTACCAGAACCGCTACTGGATATCCGCGCTTGTAACCCTGTCTTTTCGTCGTTCTCGTCACTTTGTCTCTCGCTCAATTCACACTTTACCGCAGGAAAACTATGTAAGTATTGTGAACAGGACCAGATACACCGACTTCCTTTAGGTGGACATTGGAATGGTTGTTTATCAGCACGTTGTGTGTCAATTGATACCTTGAATGTCGAAAATTAATGATGAGGTATAAAAGTCAATGTATCATATGAAAATCTATTGATGTTCTGTAGAAACTTGCTTCCTCAGTTCAAGAGCAACCGAAGAGATCAGTTCGTCATAATCTCAGACATGCTATCATTTGCAATCACCGGCGTAAAGAAGACGGAACTAATGTACAAGGCTGGACTGAGCTCTGCCCAACTCCAGAAGTACGTACGGTTGCTTTTCAGGTCAGAGTTGCTGGAATTGTCCAACCGTAAGAAGAGGATAATTTACGTGACAACTGCAAAAGGTAAATGCTTCTTGGAGACGTTTGTCGAACTGGCCAGGCTGCTAGGCTAGAGTCTATTTGGCAACGTGAGCTTCTGGAAACGATGGTTGAAGAGGAAAAAACCGAGGAAACAGAAATCGAAGACGCGAAACAAGAACACTCTTGGATAACAGTTGACTTGAGCTGCAACAGTCTTCCTCAGCGCTTCTTCATGTACGAAAGGGTTCTTACGTAGAGTTTTTGGAAATGCTCCGCGAAAGTTTCGTCGTACCTCTCTTTTCTCATAGCCATAATCCAAGGCTCTAGCTTCTTCCAACTGGAGACTATGTGAGGTCCCAATCGGTCGTCTATAACGTCGAGGTCTACAAACCTTTTCTCCACGAGAAAGCCAACCTCCTCAAAGAAGGCTATGACATCATAGGGATAGTCGCCTACTTCAGAATCGCTTTCTTCCTGAGCTTTGTACTTCTCATAATCTTCAAACTGGAATTCCTTCTCAATCCACTTGAAGGCTTTCCGCAGTCTCTCGTTCTCGCCCCACTCGAAAACCTTCATCGAAATCTCCACATTCCGATGCTTCTCCATGTGTCTAAGCTGGTCCAGAGCAAAAATGGTCAAGAACAGGCCCGCTATGGCTGAGATGATTGCAGAATACTCGACTATCGTGACCAATCCGGCTTTGACCTCGTTCGAATCCAGAATGAATTGATGTGCGCCCTTTTAGATTTTCCTCAAGAAGACTTGGGTCTTCACGAACAAAGAGTGCTTCTGGAAGATGCGGCGATATATATTCTGAATTCAGTTTCAAAGTAGTTATTCTGTTTTCAGAAGACAAATATCGGAAAATCGCATAGAGCGTCAAGAGTGGTGAAACAAATGAAAACCAAGAGCAGCACCATTCTTGAAGCTTCTGAAACGGTTATGATCAACTCGGAACCAGGCAACGTCGACCTTCTAGCGCACCTTTCTAGGGAAGAAAGGAAGAAGGAAGCCAGCAAACCCCTGTACTTGATTCGGTACGAGTAATCAATGCGTTTGCCTAAGACACGAATGAACGATGCACTTTGACGGTGCTATTGGGCTTCTGAGCAAATATAGCTCTCTTTCTGCAGTTCCAG
>JBGOYR010000138.1:0-3206 GCA_041479765.1 Bathyarchaeia archaeon
TATTTCCCCAACTGACGGAACTACAAACAATCTACCTCTCGCTGGATCAGCGCCAAACTTCGCCCTGACTGACATAAACGGGGATCCCTTTTCTCTTAATCAAAGTTCTGGAAAAGTCATAGCCATTCATTTCATGGTAGTCAGCTGTGGTGGAGGAATTATTCAAACGAATGAAAACCAGCTAAGGAGTTTGAAGAGCGTGTGCTCTAGCTATTGCGGCGAAAAGTCAGTCACTATTGTGACGGTTGCGGCCACGACGTGCACAAAATCCTGTCTGGAAAAAATCCGCTCGGACTACGGGGTAACTTGGACACTCGGAAACGACTATGATGATGGAAAAGGAGACATAATCAACGCTTACAACTCATATTCGATTGCAGATGGGGCGATTGTTCTGATCGACAAGAACTTTCGAGTAGCTAATGTATACTCCCAAGAAACGACGTTTGAAACTTTGGCTTCGCGAATAAGTCAGCTTCTGCAGGTCTGATAAAAATATGCTCGAAGAGTTACTAAGCTTGTTCTTCTTGGGGATAGCAACCTTTCTCTCGCCTTGTTCTATTGCTCTCATTTCCGTTTTTCTGACTTATTCTGTAGGAGTAAGTAAGAGCATACGAAGGGGATTCGTTATTGGCTGTAGCTTTGCGTTGGCAATGTGTCTAGTCTTCTTCGTTCTGGGCTATGCGCTTTCTTCTCTCATTCCGATAAGTCTGATCAGCTCGAGGAGCTTCTACGGTATTGCAGGTCTCCTTCTGATATTCTTTGGAATCAACAATCTTGGTCTGTTGAGCAAACTTGGTTTACCATCTGATTTCGGCGGTTCCTTCACAGAACGGTTGAACGCTGCGAAGCTTGGCGCGTTAACGCGGTTTTCCAAGTACAATTATCTATTAGGGTCTTTCTTGTTCGGTTTAATCATCTCCATTGCCTTAGGCCCTTGCACTTTGTCAATAGTCTTGCCTGCAGTACTGTTGACTATTTTCACTGCGTCAACTCCTTTTCACGGCGGCTTCTTCCTGCTTGTCTTCGGCTTGGGTCACGCCCTACCGGTCGTTTTCTTAAGCGCGTTGTTGGCAACGTCCAGGAAGGTAGCAAGTGGCAGAATTGCAGGCGCGGGAGAATGGTTAACGAGGATCTTCGGACTAGCTTTTGTAGTTATCGGGATTGTCATAGTCTTTTATGCACTTGGAGGATGGTAAAATTCACAAAAACCAGAGTAAGGATTGAAGTCTTCGTTCCTATGGGTTCATGCATCTGCAACTTCGCGCCTTTCATGGAAAGAATTGGACGTGTAACATCGAAGTTTAGAGACTTGGTAGAAGTTCAAATGAAGTCAATCAAGTCGCCAGAAGCTTCCAAATACGGGGTCCAGGATATGGGAGTAGTTATCGATGGAAAAGTCAACCTTCCAGCGAGTTTCGACGAGAAAGAACTCGAAGACGCGATACTAGAAAGAGGATATATGGTAAATAGCAAATTCCCGAACTCTCGTCTGAATAGCGAAAAAGCGAGTAAAACCTAGCCATTTCGATCCCAGCAAAACTAGTTTTCAGTCACAAAATGACAGTGACTGGAAGATGTTTGAACCGAGAGTTTGAAGCTATGCCGGGGTGCCAGCAACCCCAGGTCAGGCGATGTTCGAATTCTCGTCTGTCGTGGGAATGAGGGGACAAAGACACCTGCCATCATGCATGTCTAGTGAAGTATGCTCTTCCACTCCAAAGGAGCATGAGGAGTGTAGCAGACTCCCTTTGCACTAAGGAAGACGCCTAATTCCTCGATTGCATCTGCAACTGCTTGACCTGTGTCTTTTGATCTTGGAGTGTTAGGCTCAGCGTAGACGGCGTTTATTATCAGCCGCTCCTCCCACAAGAGCTTGTCAATGTCCGACAGATCATATCGTCCGAGCCTGCTCCACAACACAAGAACATGGTTAGGAGCTACTACTCTCATCGGGTCCACTTGCAGATAACGTAGGTCGCGCATCACGTCCATGATGCCTCCAGAATCCGCCGAAGGACGTGGACCTGCTAGACACTGGCGCATGACGACTAAACGTCTAGCGGTGGTCGAGGAGAGGACGCGTTCAGCTTTCATGGGCAAGGTGAATCACCCACACATGATTCCAGATCAGCATGTTACAAGGCTTCCAACGCTATTGGAGGATTTCAAACAAGTATTGCCCGCTTCAAATCGAAAGAAACCAAGAAACTCTAGGCTTTTCCCTTTGTCCTCTCCAAATCCCAGAGATTGAAGACTTCTTCAGCGATCTGCGGTTTCAAAACAAAAATGTCTTCAGGATTCTTCACATAGAGGTATACCATGTAGACTCTGTCAAATGCGCTTGACCTGACCAGCGTATAACTGAGTTCCTTCGGAAACGCGTGGCTGTGTCGCTTGAAAACCTCGTTGAATATCTCTGCAAGTTTCTCGGTTGAAACACTGTGGTCAAAGCCTATCTCAAAGGTGTAACAATACAGGCTGCGTGCGTGCTCGTTCTCGTACAAGTAGTTAGTGATGTCTCTCTGCAGAATCTGCAGATTGGTAAGCGATGCAATGTTGTTCCCCATAGTCAGAATTTTAGTGTAGTTAATCGTTATCTCCTGCACAATCCCCTCAACCGTTCCAACACGAACATAGTCTCCCGCTTTGAATGGCCGCGTAGCGAGTAGATACAGCCCTGCCACAAAGTTGCCAATGGTTTGCTGGGATGCAAAACCTACGGCAGCGCCTCCAAGAGCGGAGAAGGCTACGAACCATTCTGTCGTCAATCCTCCAACCCTGACAATTGATGCCACGGCGCCGATCAGAATTAGGATGCGGAAAGTCAAGACCAAGCTGTTCGTGACATTCGGTTCCAGCCTTGCTCCCTTCGCGAACCTTCTGAGGTATCTGGTTATCACTCTTTCAAGAATGAATGCTGCCAAGGCTACAGTGGCCACAGTGAGAATCTGCGACCAAGTAGCGCCGAAGATGGTTGACGAATTCAAATAGTCAAAGAATTCCTGCCAATCCAGTCTTCTTTCACCTTGTTTTTACATGTTCTAACGGCGCTTTTTTATAAACTCTTTCATACTCGCTAGCAACACAGTCGCATATCTTTATATCAATCATTCCCGAAACGCTACCGCTATGACCCAAAGAGAAAAAGCAAAGACGGTCAGAACTTTCGCGCTAGGGTCATTCCTGAACGATTTTGGTTCAGA
>JBGOYR010000139.1:0-3152 GCA_041479765.1 Bathyarchaeia archaeon
ACTTACTCTTTCCCAGAGAAAACGAAAAAGGAAACGTCTTTTGTCGACTTGCTTGCAGAAAAGTTGCCGCCAGACATGCTTGCCAGCCTGCCCCACGCAGCAGACTTCATAGGCGACATAGCCATAATCGAAGTCCCGCCAGAACTCCAAGCGCATGGAAAAATCATTGGCGAAGCGATTCTGAAAATAAACAAGAACATGCGAACCGTTCTTGCAAAAGCAGGCCCGGTCAGTGGAACCTACCGGCTGAGAGAATTCACCGTTATCGCAGGCGAACCGAAAACCGAAACCATCCACAAAGAATACGGATGCCAATACTACGTAGACATTGCCAAAGCCTATTTCTCACCAAGACTCTCAAACGAACACAACCGAGTCACTTCCCTTGTCAAAGAAGGCGAAACCATCATAGACATGTTCGCAGGAGTCGGACCATTCGCAATACAAATCGCAAAAAAACATGAAGACGTGAAAGTCTACGCGATAGACGTTAACCCACATGCGGTCGCATACCTCAAGAGAAACGTCAGACTCAACAGAGTCGAGGAGTCAGTCTTCCCAGTCTTGGGCGATGCCAAACAGATTGTTAAAGAAAGGTTCTCAGGAATCGCAGATCGCGTCATCATGAATCTCCCCGAAAAAGCAACAGAGTTCGTAGATGCCGCATGCGACACGTTGAAGCAGATTGGCGGAATAGCGCATTTCTACGGCTTTGTCAGCGCTTCCAACACGCTTGAGGATCTAAAACTTCTCCTCAAAAAGGCCGTTGAAGAATCAGGAAGAAAAGTCAAAAGCATTCCTTATTCCAGACTTGTGCGCGCTACTGCTCCGTACGAATGGCAAGCCGTGCTAGATGCAGAAATCCATTAGACTTCCACGGAAAATGTGATCTTCACTTCCTGCTGAGGATTCCTCAGTTTCTCCACAAGCTCTCTTGGCAAGTCCCAAGCCGCCTTGTCTGCCCTGATCGCCAACGTTCGACCGCAAATATGGTTACTCTTTCTTACAACTAAATCAGTTGGATGAGTCATGATAAGCGCGGGATTTCCAAAAGCGGTCACCACGTCAGCAACTCCTCCCGCCTCAATCAGAATCATGACCCTAGCATCCGATCTTCGCAAACCCTGCTTAAATTGCGTGCCTAGTTCGTTCATAGCCTTGTCTGCTGACAGTGCGATAATGCAGTCACCTTCTCGTGTAAGATGTGGCTCTTTAGTGATTTCCAACGTGGTCCTGTGCGTCGATAGGACATTTTCGTGTCCATGTGCATGGATGACCTCGGTGATCTGCAAGCTGATGAAGCTCCTCACATTTGCAGAACTTTCTTCAGAATTACCGCATCGTGGCCTATGCCGAAATAGTCTTGGCCGAAACCTGATACACGAAAATCATGCTTGTAGTAGAACGGTATGGCTGAAGCGCATTTGTAGTGGACTTCCGCAAGCATTATTCGCGCTCCTTTCTGCTTCAAGACCATGGCTTCTTTGTTTAGCAGTTGCTTGCCTATACCCTTCTTTTGATATTCCTCCACGACTGCTATATCCTCAAGCAAAGCCTCATTGTTGTCACAGACTTCTGCCTGTGCATAACCGACAACCTTGCCTTCGCCAGCAGCTACGAACGACAGATCCGGATTGTCCTTCAACTCAGCTGCGATGTGTTCACGGTATTTCTCCTTGGTTGCATGAGGATTTGCCAGCATCGCCAATTCTGAAACAGTAGGCAGGTCGTCTTCGCGCATTTTCCTAACAATGATTCTGGTCATCCTGCTCCACTCAGTTCGAAAGGTTCATTCCAGAACCTCTACTGAATCAACCTTCCCATCTCCGTCCAAATCAAAACCCTGTATAACCGTGGCAAACGTGTCCTCGCCGTCATAGTCTTTCAGGGTTTTCTTCCAGAAGCTCGTCAAAGCCAAAACACAGGCTTTCGTGCCCACCGCCTTGTTTCCAGCCAAAACTATGATTCGTTTTGTATTGTCCCATGGATTTACGATCTTCGCCACTAAGCCTGCTACGTCTGCCGTGTAGACGTGCGAAGTCTTCTTTGAGAACAATCCGCCGAACAGGAATCCTTGCTCTGAAGGTTGCATGTTAAACCTTATCGGAAGATACTGATTGACTTCCTGCGTCAGAAAGTTGGTTCCGGGTCCGCCTACGAGTATGAGATTGTTCTTCTCTTCCTTCTCAGCCTTCACATCAACGTCAAGCTTAATAGCAAACTCTTCAGGAGCCTTAACGAACTGACCTAGGAAAAACGTCAAATACGATGCGTAATGGCCGTCTCTTGCGCTTGTTTTGAATGGTCCGTGAGGCGTTGGGCTTCCCACAACGATCTTTCCTTCGAAAGAGCCATCCTTCACAAACTCCTTGAAGAACTTCTGAACCTGTGCATCCACGCTAATCAGAGAAAGCCCTCGTGCTGGCTTGTATTCCTGCGGAAGCTCTATGCCGAAAGCTGGGGAAACGACCTTGTAGTATTTCGCCACGGCACCTTTCTTCTCCACTTCCCTTGCAACAGTTATGGCTCCCGCCTTGGCAAGCTTTCTTATGTGATAGTAGACCTTCTGCTCATGGATGTCCAATTTCTTGGCGATTTCCAACGGGTACATCTCCTGCTCAGAAAGCATAACTAAGATTTCCCAGCTCAGCTTGTTCAAGATCATCTTCAGCTTCTGCGGGTCCTTCACGATTGCGATATCTTTAACCAGCTGTTTATTGTCTTCTTCCTTAAGCAACAGTTTCTTGTCCATTGCCGGTCACATGCTCTAAACCCACTCCATTATAAAAATTTTTATTATGGTAGACGAACACTAGCGCAACCATTATAAGATATTTAGTAATAGTCATCAGGAGATATCAATGGTTCTGAGGCAGAAGCACGTTAATTTGCCAGAAAGGGTTTCAGAAACTTTTTAGAATTAAAAATTTTCTCCTAAAAATCCTTATTAGTGCCAAAGATACTCGTGTAGGGCTTGCAGAATTATGCGTCCGAGACGAGGTTTGGAGAATGTGCGGGATATTTGGTTGCATCATGAAGGACGGTAACGTTGCACCAGTCATTCATGCTGGTTTGAAACGGCTTGAGTATCGGGGTTATGATTCAGTTGGAGAAGCAACGCTGCTGAACGGCGTCCTTCATGTGAAGAAGGA
>JBGOYR010000140.1:0-3128 GCA_041479765.1 Bathyarchaeia archaeon
AAGCAATCTCGCCCTTCTCAATCTTCCACGCAGGAGCCCCCACAACAGAAAAATCGCCACTAGCAGGATTACTGCTGTGCGCGCCCTGAAGCAGGTAAACAATCAAGCCCTCATTCACCTCACCAACAAGCGCATCATTCGACTTGCTACCAGACACCACGTGAAAATTGTTAGCCTCCAAAGAAGGAGTAGACCAATAACCGCCCCTCGTCGCATTCCCTGTGCTCTCCTTACCCTCCTTCTTAGCCGTATAGTTGTCATAGATGAAGCCTCGCAAAACACCTTTCTCAATTATCGGCGTCCTCTGATGAGGAACCCCTTCACCGTCAAACTTGCCCGTCCTCAACCCGCCCTCAAGCAAACCATCATCATAAACCGAAACAAGTTCAGAAGCTACACGCTCACCTATCTTTCCCTTCAAAGCAGATTGATTCCTCTGCACGTAATCCGCCTTAACCGCGTTTATCAAAGTAAAACTGAGAAGCTCCTGCAACGCTGTTTGAACAAATATGACCGTCATGCTCTTTGTCTCAACCTTCTTAGCCTTCAATGATGAAGCAGCCAAACGAGCCGCTTCCCTTCCCACCCACTCAGGATCAATATCGTAGCTTCTCTCAGTGTTCAGCTCATAGCATACAGGCGTCACTTCGCCTGCGTCGTTACCCACAGTGGCCAGACCACAATCAATGACCGTTCCACTGTCAAAACCGGCCACGCCGTTCGAATTAGCCATAGCCCCATAACCATGAGATGCGCTCACACCGCCCTCAACAGGAACAACCCTCTTGTCCGTCGCTTCAGCGGAATCCAAAATCAAACCTGCAATCTCAACCAAATCGTCAGATCCAAGCTCAACTATACGCTTGTCAAAACCGCCCTTCACCGAAGGAAAACTCCTCTCAACAGGAAAACCAGGCCAATCCTTGTCAGGTTTGCTTGCCCTGGCGGCACTCACAGCTTTTTCTACGGCTTCTTCCAAAGCCTTCTTGTCACCCAACATGTTAGTGTATGAGAAGCCAACAGTCTTGTTAACGACCGCTCTAACGCCTAACCCTTGATCTAGCACTCTGGAACTCTTCGCTATTTGCCCTCTTTCAATACCAACCATTGTGGAACAGCTTTCAACAACATATGCTTCAGCCTCAGCAGCACCCTTCTTCAGAGCAGACTTGACCACATCTTCAGCCGTGCTCAACAGTTTTTCTTGTTTAAGCGCTACCACCGACAAGCACCTCCTTCACCCGTGTGTGCGCACCGCCATCACACGTAAAAGCCGTCTGACCTTTACCGCACCGTCCAGGCCACAACTCAAAATCTTCCCCAACCGCGTCCACCTTAAGCAAGGTTTCAAGCGTGTTCCCGCTGATAGAAGCATTTCGCACAGGCTTCCCAACCTCGCCGTTGACGATCTCGTAAGCTTCCTGAACTCCAACCTGAAAAGTCCCATCCAAATTCGCCTGACCTCCCCTGAAACTCTTCAAGTAATACCCAAACTTAATGCCCTCAAACATCTCTTCCAAAGAGTGATCTCGCGGCTCAATGAACGTGTTCCGCATACGAATGATAGGCTCAACATGAAAGTCTTCAGCCCTCGCATTGCCAGTCGGCTTCGCACCAAACTTTTGAGCGGTTTCCCGATTATGCATCAGTCCAGCAACTACGCCGTTCTTCACAAGCAGGGTCTTCTGCGCTGGAACCCCTTCATCATCATACTTGTAAGAACCAAATGCTCCCTTCACGGTGCCATCATCATAAAACGTGACGACATCAGAACCCACCTTCTTTCCAAGCTTGTCACCCAAAACCGACCCAGACAAAGTCAAGTCTGCCTCAGCCAGATGCCCAAAAGCTTCATGCACAAAAACACCAACAAAATTAGGAGTCAACACCGCCGGAAAAGTCCCACCCTTTGGCGTCTTCGCTTTCAATTGGCCCACCGCACGTTCGGCGACCATCTTGCCCACGCTTTCCGGTGTCTGCACATCAAACACTTCATAGCCTAACGTAGAGCCAATCTCCTCTCTGCTGAAAGTCAGAACGTCACCTTCAACGGCTGTTGCTACTGCTCTTGCCCAAACGTACAGCTTGCCCTGCTCAATGTATGACCCATCACTATTCATGAAATAACTCGTCCCATTCAAGTCAAGATAGTCAATCGTGCAGCTCTTGACATGACTGTCAAAACTCATAATCGCCTTATTCAAAGACATATTAGTGTCTATCTTCTCCTCAATCGAAACCTTCAAAGGATCTTTCCGAGGCTTCAACGTAACTTTGTCTTCAATGCTCTTTGCTTCAGCAAGCTTGATCGGCGTCTTAAGTCTTGAACTCGCAGCTTCAGCCATCTTGCATGCGTCAGAAACAGCCTCAACCAGAACCTTGGAATCCAGAGAACCGACAGAAGCGAAACCCCAAGCACCCTTCACCAAAACTCGCAAAGCTGTTCCATTCTCAATGCCTTGTCTCACAGCTTCAACGCGGCCCTCCTTAAGAGTAAGCATAGTTCTGAAAAGCCTCTGTGCCCGAGCCTCAACATATTCCGCGCCAAATTTTCCAGAAGCAACATTCAACGCTTTGCTTAAAACATCCTTCAAGTCATCTCCCCCTCCGGACAGCTACTGTAGAAGGGGAGATTATCATGAACGATTTATAAAATGATTATGGTCTCGCCTTTTCACGCTAGTATCATGGCTAGGAGAATAAATGAAATGAAAAAGAACGGTGGGTGAATGTGTAAGGTGAGGGGAGATTAAGCTCTTCGCGTAAGACATTTTATCTGATCGACAAAATCAGAATTCAGCTGATCTTTCTCGATCTCAAGCCTGCGAAGCAGACCGTAGCTTGAATATATGTCGTCCAATATCTTGCGTTCAACAACATAGGCGCCTGAACTCAGGAACTCTTCAAGCCCTTTTGCAAACACATCAATTCTTTCAGCCACTTCATTAGGTTTGAGCGAGTAGCGGTGTTCGAGATGACTGTAAATCAGGTGTGTGGCCTCTTCTCCGAAAACCTGGGTTAACACACGACTGATGACTCTGGAAATCTTGTCTTCTTCTTTGTTTGCTGCAAGCTGGCGGGTCTGAGTTGCCATTATGGTCACCTTACAAACTATATCGTGTATATTA
>JBGOYR010000141.1:0-3114 GCA_041479765.1 Bathyarchaeia archaeon
GTACTGCACAGAGAAGCCTGAGATCCCAAGTTCAGAATTCAACAAATCCTAGGGCAAACGGCTTTTCTCGCATCAGTGGGAGTTTGGCGAAGAACCAAACATCACGGGAAAGCATCATTGCCTGTTCTCATTGGGTTTGGGGGTAAAGTTTTATCCCACGCGTGCTTCGCGTATACGCAAGCATCAACAAAAAACTAATAGGTTAAAGTCGGTCTAGTCTAGTTGTTGAACGAGGTTGTCGGGAATATGCAAAGAAAAAGGCTTGTTTTTCCGTTCTCAGCGATTGTAGGTCTGGATAAGTTAAAACTGGCGATGCTGATCAATGCGATTAATCCGAAGATCGGTGGCGTGCTTATAAGGGGTCCTAAGGGATCAGGCAAAAGCACCATTGTTAGGTCTTTGGCAGACATTCTTCCGAAAATCAGAGTGATCAAGGATTGCCCCTTTTACTGCAACCCTTCTGATGCCTCTGACATGTGCCCGATGTGTACTGAGAAATACAGGAATCATGAGCAGCTTCCTGAAGAAGAGAGAGACATGGTCGTTGTTGACTTACCATTGGGCGCAACGGAAGACAGAGTTGTTGGCAGCCTGGATGTCGAGAAAGTGATAAAACAGGGAATAGAAGCGCTTGAACCGGGTGTTCTTGCGGCGGCAAACCAGAACATTCTGTACGTAGACGAGGTTAACCTTCTGCCTGACCACATTGCTGACGATCTCCTCGACGCTGCGGCTACCGGGTGGAACATCGTGGAGAGAGAGGGAATATCAGTCGGCCATCCAGCTCGATTCCTTTTCATCGGCACCATGAACCCAGAAGAGGGCGAACTGAGACCCCAACTTCTGGATCGCTTCCCGCTATCAGTCACGGTGGAGAAGATAACCTCAGTGAAAGATAGGGCTGAGGTCGTTAAGCGAAACATGGAGTTCGAGGCTGACCCGCGAAAGTTTTACGAGAAACGCCAGCCCTCTCAAGAGGAACTGCGCAACAGAATCATTCAAGCCAGGAAAGTCCTCAAGGAAACAACCCTCCCAGACAGTCTCATCGAAGGTATATGCAAAGCATGCTTAGACCTGAAGGTTGACGGCCTGCGTCCCGACATAGTCATTGCAAAGGCAGCAGCAACATTAGCAGCTTTTGAAGATCGAACACAGGTTACGCTAGACGACGTTCTAGTTGCGGCTGAACTTGCCCTGAGCCATAGGACACGAGAAGGCGGCTTCGTCGAACCAGCTACACCGGCAGAGATTAAGGGAGTTTTCACAGCGGCAGTTAAACAGGTTTTTGAGTTCGTGAAAACGGGTGAGACAACTAAGGAAGACCTCAGCAAACGAAGGTTCATGAAAGGCAAGGCTCTATTCTTCGCCATGAGGGACGCTACGAAAGAAGAGGAAGAAAAAGCTCACAAGCAAGCCGAGAAGAATAACGCTCTCCAGCGGCTCAGGCAAATGCAACTGTACTTGATGCTACTCTTGAACAGACTTTTCGGCGGCATATTCCTCGCGATCGGAAAACGCCTGAAGAAGAACCCTAAAAACGCACCTGTGACTGACGGTTTCCAAATAGGCTCCAGAAAGCTTCAGGGCGAAACATATGAAGAAGGAACAGACTACAAGAAAGGGCGAGGAATACCAACCGTAAGCGACGCTGCAAGATCGCCAACGTTCTCACAGGGTTTTCCGATAATCACCGAATCCGGAAAGCAAATAGTGTCTCCTTCCAAGTTTTTTCTCAAAATGGGAAAGATCAAGACGAAAAATCCTGGCGTCTACGCAGGCAAGCGGGCGCATGCAATCACTACTTTGAACAAGGGCAAACCTTACGGGTGGAAGCTTCCGCACGGAAAACCTGCTGACGTTCACATTCCTGCAACCATACGCGAAGCGGCTAGATGGCAGAAGAACCGCGAGAAACCAGATGGAACGGCGCTCCGGATCGTTCTGGGTGACGTGCGTGAGAAGCTGAGGTCGTATAAAGCTCCTTTGACCATGGTTTTTGTGGTTGATTTGAGTGGCTCGATGCTCTTCAACCTTGAGGCAGTTAGGGAAGCCTTACTGAAGCTGCACAGCGACGCGTACCGGTCTAGGGATCGAGTGGGCATAGTCGCCCTCAAAGGATTGAACGCCGTTGTGGTTCAGCATCCCATCACAAACCTGAGAGTAGTTGCGAACAAGCTTGTGAACCTGCGGATCAGCGGTTTTACCCCGTTAGCAGCCGGAATGGTTAAGGCATGGGAAGTCCTGCGAGAGGCAAAGAGGAGAGATCCCTCAACTGTACCTGTCATGGTCATAATAACTGACGGAAGCGCAAACGTCCCGTTGCCAAAGAGCCTTGAAACAGGAGAGATCAGAAAAATCGAAGAAGTCCACATCATAGTAAGAGACTATGAAGATTTGGCAATAAGAGACGTGGCATCTGCATCCAGAATGATCAGACGCGCTGGCATAAACACTATAGTCGTAAACACTAACCCTCACAGGTATAGCTACGAAACTTACGGCCTCGTTGTCACCGAAACAATCGCCTTGATAACCCGCGGAAGCCTTCATGCACTAGGCAGATTGGCTAAAGAGCAAATCGTGGAGAACATGATCGACGAAATAAGAGAGGATCAAAGAAGAATAGTCTACGAAAAAATGCTCAGCTAGCAAGAGCTATCGCTTGCTCATTAGAGGGAAAGTAGTGTCTGGAGACAAGAGGAGTGGAAAACTGGTTTTGGTCGCTCATTGTGTACTGAACCAGAACTCCCGCGCCCTAGGGCTTGCAGAAGAATCAGGAGCGATGGTCGACATCGTGAACGTTCTGGTTCGCAACGAAGTTGGCATTGTTCAAATGCCCTGTCCAGAACTAGCCTTTGGGGGAGCACTACGAAAACCGCAGACTAAGGAGCGGTACGACAACGTTGCCTATAGACAGCACTGCAAAAAGCTCGCTGAAGAAATCATCAAGCAAGCCCAAGAGTACGAAGAACACGGTATCCGACTGAGACTTGTCATAGGGATCAGCAAAAGCCCCAGTTGCGGCGTCGGCAAACCCGGAATTCTGGTAGAGGAATTGAGAGCAGCTATGGAAGCCAGAAGAATGAAAGTGCCTATGTGCGACGTAAGCCATGA
>JBGOYR010000142.1:0-3060 GCA_041479765.1 Bathyarchaeia archaeon
CCAACTTAGAGACGCACTCACGAAACGCAGCATTCCCCATGTCTGCTTTAGCTTTCCACAGCTAGCCGCTAGCATAGGCGCCAAACCTTACATCAGGACGCGTAACACAAGCTTGCTGGATGACTTGGATGCACTGCTCATTCGCCCTATCGGTCGCGGCTCACTAGAAGAGATAGTCTTCAGGATGGACATTCTATACAGGCTTCAACGTTTAGGCCTCTGCGTCATAAACCCGCCTGAAGCCATCGAGCACTGCGTTGACAAGTATGACATTCTGGCAATTCTGGAAGAGAACGGAGTACCCGTTCCTCGAACCGTTGTGACAGAAAGCGTTAGCGAGGCGTTGAAGGCTTTCAGTGAGCTAGGTGGAGATGCGGTTGTCAAACCCCTTTTTGGGTCTAGAGGAGTGGGGACAACTAGGGTCAGAGACGTGGAAGTAGCGTCCACGATCTTTAGAGCCTTGACGTTTTATCATGAAGTGATTTACGTTCAGGAATTCGTGGATCATGGGTTTTCGGATATCCGTGCGTTTGTTCTTGGCAATCGAGTTGTTGCTGCAATGCGGCGGGTGGCTAAAAATTGGAAGACGAACTACAGTCAGGGTGCTCGTCCAGAACCGGTAGCTCTTGATAAGCCGCTTGAGGACTTGGCTGTTAAGTCAGCAAGGCTGATTGAATGCAGGATCGCGGGCGTTGACATCCTAGAAAGCCCAAAGGGACCTGTCGTAGTTGAGGTCAACAGTCAACCGGGATGGAAAGGTCTGCAGTCTGTAAGCAAAGTTAGCATTGCAGAAGAGATTGTAGATTACGTGGTGGCTGAACTGAAAAGATAAAACGGGACAACTGACATGCGTGAAGTCAAGATTGCGAGAATTGATGTTCAAACCAAAACGACCAAGAAGATAACAGACCACGTAGCAGAAGAAAAGCCACTCTTCATATTCCTGAACAAGACCCACTACGCGACAATCTTGTGTTCACCGGCAAACCTGAAGGAACTAGTAGTCGGACACTTGCTCACGGAAGGCATCATCAAGACGATCGGAGACATTGAAGACCTGAGCTTGAAGGAAGGTTCTTGTCACGTCAAGCTGAGGAAGAATGTTGACCTCAGGAAACGGTTGAAGCTGTCCGGAATGAATTCCCGTGTAATCCTGTCAGCATGTGGAAGCCCATCGCCTTACCGATATGCTGGAAGGCTTCCCAAGATCAGATCAAGTCTGACATTAAGAGCTGAAATGCTCTCTGATTGCGTTAATCGCTTGAACTCCACAGCTGAACTGTTCAGGAAAACAGGCGGGGTTCATGCAGCGGCAATTCATCGGACTGATGGAACCGTTGTGGCTTTCGCTGAAGACGTTGGCCGTCACAATGCCGTTGACAAGGCGATTGGCATGGCCACGTTGGACGAGCCTGATTTTAGCGAGTGCTTCCTTGTCTTGAGCGGTAGGTTGACTGCAGACATCGTTCGTAAGGCTGCCCGAGTCGGGCTTCCAATCGTGGCTTCGTTGGCAGCGGCAATCGATTCAGGCATCGAGACTGCAAATGCTACGCGTCTGACGCTTGTTGGGTTCGTTCGGGGGAAGCGCATGAACGTCTATACTGTTCCTGAAAGAATCATTACTTAGCCTTGCTCAGACGATTTATTTCGTTTTTTCCGAGAAAAAAGAAGGAAGGGTCAGGGCTTCTACATGTAGATGTTGAGTACGTTTCTTTTGAGCAGTATGTAGATTATGATGGCGCTTGTTATGAATTCGGGAACGAGATATGACGCATTGTAGACGGCAGAGTATGTGTAGGCGTCCCAGCCTGCCCATGCGTATTGTCCAAAGAAGATTGCTCCAGAGATGAAGTGGAAGATGAATCGGCCGAGTATCCCTACTCCAACTCCCACCACGGGCCGTGTTCTGAACGCACCTGCAAGACCCAGAGCACCGAAAGCCAAAGGATAGTCGAGCAGAATCTGCGTAGGAAGAGCTACTGCGCCGGAGATGTATACTATGTGAACCATTCCATAGACGAGTCCGGCTTCTACTCCCCAACGGAAACCGCGTCGCAATGCGAACCACAGCAGTGGAACCATGCTTCCCAGAGTGATGCTGCCGCCTTCTGGCAGATGCAGGAAAGGAAGATAGAATTTGCTTATGAGGTAGAGCGCGTTTGCCAAGGCAACAAACACAATCATTTCAGCTAGTGTTCTGGTTTCAACTGATTTCGAAATAGTGGTTTGTGTCATGTTCTTTTCCCTTCGCCAGTATTACCTGGTTCAGGTTCCTTGGGTCGACGACACTTCAGTCGTCCTCTCAGCCGGGTCATTTTCCCAGCTCCCCTAAAACCCTCGGAGGATAATCGTTATTTATAAGTATATTTACTTTTCCTAAGAACAATCCGAAAGCTACGTAGGACACGGTTGATGAAACATGAACAAGTTGCCGAAGGAGCTTAACATTTTTGAGATTGAGAAGAAGTGGCAGGGTAAATGGGAAGAGATGGGGACTTACCGTTTTGACCAGAGTGACGTGAAGCGTCCTACGTTCAGTGTGGACACTCCTCCGCCCTACACTTCGGGCGAGTTTCACATGGGCATGGTGTTGAACTGGACCTACTTTGACGTGCTGGCCCGGTTCAAGCGCATGAGAGGCTTCAACGTATTCTTTCCACAAGGCTGGGACTGCCACGGATTGCCTGTAGAGGTGGAGGTGGAAAAAAGGAAGAAGATCAAGAAGACGGATGTCCCACCTGACCAGTTTCGAAAGATGTGCATGGAGCTTGTTGCTGAAAACATTAGAAGCATGAAGGAATCCATCACGCGTCTTGGATATTCTATTGACTGGTCAACCGAGTACCGCACTATGGACCCTGACTATTGGCGGCGCACGCAACTTTCCTACATTCTCCTTTACAAGAAAGGCTTCATCTACCGCGGCACGCATCCCATAAACTGGTGTCCCAGATGTGAAACAGCCATTGCGGATGCTGAAGTGGAATATGACGCGAGAGATTCCCAGCTTCACTACGTCAAGTTCAAGCTTGAAGAAGATGGCTTCTTGGAAATAGCCAC
>JBGOYR010000143.1:0-3039 GCA_041479765.1 Bathyarchaeia archaeon
GCACAGGTTTTCATTCAAGATCTGGTTGGAATACAAAGGAAAACCACTACTGGGCAAGGGTGGAGCTGAAATCCTAGAAAGTATAAGAGAGGAGAAATCAATTTCAGAAGCTGCTCGAAAGCTCCACATGTCCTATCGTTATGTCTGGGGGTACTTGCAGAATGTGGAGAAAACGCTTAACGAGCCAGTTTTGGTAACTTTCAAGGGTGGCAAATCTGGCGGTGGCGGTGCAAGATTAACCAAGCGGGGCGAAAGCCTGTTGAATGAATTCAAGCGTTTGGAGCGGCACTTGAGTGAGGTTTTGGCCGATACGGCATATTGGGAGGTGGTAAGCTTGAAGATCAGCGCAAGAAATCGTTTGAAAGGAAAAGTTGTGGCAGTTGAAAAGGACGGCATCACCGCGAAAGTCAAGATCGACGTGAACGTGCCAGCTGTTGTCACAGCAGTAATAACCAAAGAAGCTGTTGAAGACCTGAACATAAAAGTCGGGGACACCGTAGAAGCGATCGTCAAGGCAACTGAAGTCATGATAGCCAAGTGAACGTTCTTGCGCGCGCGAAGGCTGGAAGATCACGCATATTGGCCGAGGTCAAAGAGTTGACTCTCGAAACTTGGCTCATCCATACACTGCTTCAAGCGAGCTGAGGATAACAGTTTCCCTGCATTATTCGCCAGAAAAGGGGAATTTAGGGGGGTAGGCGTGTGGATAAGCATCTGTTGGAAAGACGGACGAAGATGCCCAGACAGCATTTGAAGGGAATTCCGCTTAAGCGCGCACGCAGCGACGTTACAAAGAGCATGGCTGAGAAGGAAGAAAAGCGAGTTCAGCAAATTGAGGTGACTGTGAAATGAAGAAGGTTCTGATCAGTCTCCCAGAAGGTATATTCAACCTTGTTCATGAACTAAAAGGCAAACTTGGGGAAAGCGACTCTAAGGTTGTTCGTACTATGGTGATAAGTTTTCTAGGTGAGAAAGCGCGCGCGAAAGATCTGACTGAGAACGCGGGTTAACCTGTTTTTTTTCTGTATCTTTCGCAAAGCCTGCTGGTGCAGACGATTGAGGCTGTGATTGCCAGTTTTCGCCTTTGACGGGTTTGCTTGGGGCGTTTTGATTCTTTTGAAACGAAAAGTCGGCGTGAAACGCGGTTTTCATGACATAGGACGAAGTTCCAGTTAAGTTTTAATACAGCTCTTGCTCGCATTGTTCAAGGTTTGCTTGCGAGAGGGGGAAGGCTAGAAGGGGCTAGTTGTCAGGCCATCTGCTGCTTGAATGTTTCATATCCGCTCCCTTCAGGGGGGGACTGGGCAGCGGATGCTTTGGAGCTAATTCCATTATACCCTTCAGTGACACGTGATCATCTGTCAACCTGCGATAAGTCTGGTCTGGGTTGGTACGCATGCCTAAGCATCGAGACCGAATCGGAATAATAGAGGACGTGTTGAAAGCCGCCGGAAAAGGCGCTGGAAAGACAAGGATAATGTACATTGCAAACTTGGGTTACGGGCTCCTGAGGAAGTACTTGGATGAAGCGGTGGGCTCAGGGTATCTGAGGCTCAGCCGGGAAATGTGCGGGGTTACGGAGGACGGCGATGCATTCCTGAAAGTGTACAGTGAATATTCGAAGAGATGCGCACAAGTTGGAAAGATATTGGAGAGCATGAAACTGGAGAAGGAAACGCGGACGAAAATGTGTGAGACCAACTGTTCATGTTCACATGTGGGGAGACCTTTTCGTGCGTAGAAATGTTGTGGGGCGGCTCGAGCCTATGTATGGTTTGAAGATTCCATTGACACGGCCTTCATTTACGAAAGAGATGGAGAAGGCTGCGGTTGACGCTCTTTGGAACGAGCATTTTGTTTCAGGAGAAAGCGTGGCGAAGTTTGAGGAGGAATTTGCGAGGTACTGCGGAGTTGACTGCGCCGTTTCCACAAGCTCAGGAACCGCCGCATTGTCGATTGCTCTGACGGCCTTGAGCGTTAAGAATGGGGCTTCCGTAATTACCACTCCGGCTTCGTTCGTTGCTACTGCGAATGCTATTCTTCACTCTGGCGGGACACCACAGTTCGCTGACATAGACTTGCAGACTTACAACATTGATCCTGGTAGAGTGAAAGCCGCTTTTGAAACGAGGACTCGAGCTGTGATTCCGGTTCATCTTTACGGGTTTCCAGCTGACGTTGATCCTGTGAAAGAAGTGGCTGAGAAGAAAGGGTCAACTGTTGTTGAGGACGCGTGTCAGGCTCATGGGGCAATTTACAAGGGCCGAAGAGTAGGAAGCCTTGGTGACGTTGGCTGCTTCAGTTTCTACCCATCCAAGAACATGACCGTTGCCGGCGACGGAGGCATGCTTGTCACGAATGACGCGAAGGTTGCAGACAAGGCTGCCAGGCTGAGGGACTGTGGTAGACAAAGCAAATATGTCCATGACATGGTAGGCTACACGGCCCGCTTGAACACTGTAAACGCGGCGATTGGCAGGGTTCAGCTCAGGTATCTTGACGTGTGGAATGAGAAGAGAAGAAGAAACGCACACATCTACAACCGATTGCTTTCTGACGTTGAAGGCCTGTGTCTTCCTCCATCTGGAGACGAGTCTACTCGACCAGTTTACCATCTTTACGTTGTAAGAACGAACGTCCGTGACGGCCTCAATGAATGGCTTCAGTCGAAAGGAATCGAATGCGGAATACATTACTCGTTGCCTATCCATTTGCAGCCTGTCTACGTTGAAATGTTCGGGTTCAAAGAAGGATCCTTTCCGAACACTGAAGAACTGCCGAACCTGCCTGAGCATTCCAATGTATCCTGACCTCTCTGAAAAAGAAATCGAGTTTGTCAGCGAGAAGATTCACGAGTTTTTCGAAAACCGATGAGGCAATGGTCTACATGTGTGGTCTGGCAGGACAAGATAAGGTGTCGATACTCGCGTGCTTTGAAGACAGGGAGGAAGGTATGCCTTGAAAGACACTTTCAACGTCGCAGTAATCGTGGCTGGCTACTGGGGCAGAAAAGTGATCAACGAGTATCTTCAACTTGCC
>JBGOYR010000144.1:0-3033 GCA_041479765.1 Bathyarchaeia archaeon
CGGGACAGTTACTAGGTGCTTCTCTTCTTTCAGTGAAGCGCAAAGCCTGTCTAGCGTGTTTAGCTTCATGTTGGGGCAGGTTGCGTCTTCGTAGGCAAGAATGAAATGCTTCTCTGGGTTGTCCTTTCTGAGGCGGTGAAGGAGTCCTTCTTCCGTGCCTACTATGAACGTTTTAGCGTTGTTTTCCTTCGCGAACTTGCACATCTGCGAAGTGCTCCCAACGAAGTTGGCTGTTTTCTGCGTTTCAAGATTGCATTCAGGATGAACCATGACCAATGCGTTTGGGTACTGTTTCTTGAGAATGTACACATCCTCAGGCTGAAAGAGCAAGTGAGTCGGGCAGAAACCCCACTCTGGGACCGGAATGATAGTCTTTCCCGTTTTTCTTTGAGCGTACTCGGCAAGGTTGCGATCCGGCCCGAAGAGTATCGTATCTGCGCTCAGCGATTCTATGACTTTTATCACGTTTGCAGACGTGCAGCATATGTCGCAATATGCTTTGGCGACAGCCAGAGTATTCACGTAGAGAACCAAAGGTGCGCGCGGGTACAGTTTTCTCATTCGTTTGATCTCGTCGATTGTAAGCATTTGAGCCATGGGGCACCGTGCGCTTAAGCACGGCAAGAGCACTCGCTTGTCAGGATTAAGGATTGCTGCCGATTCAGCCATGAAATCCACTGCTGAAAAAACTATGATTTCAGCGTCTTTTTCGCTCATGGCCTTCCGACTGAGTTCAATGCTGTCGCCAACGTAGTCGGCAATGTCTTGAATCTCTGGTCTTTGATAGTTGTGCGCCAGAATAATCGCGTTCTTTTCCTTCTTCAGCTTAACTATCTCATCAGCCAAGTCCAAACTGGCTTTCGCCTTTCAAATCATATCTTAAAGCTCTACGAACCCTACGAACGATATAATCTTTACCTACCCAGTTCTCCTGATCCTACGTCTCAGAAGCCACAATCCAACCATCGTCGCTATGCCAACCAAAGACATGCCTGTGTACTGAAACTCCAATATGAAGGCGAGACAGACCATGAATGAAAGCGCCCCAGCAACAGCCGCGAATCGGGAAAGAGCAGAGGATGGGCTGCTCCAGTCATAGCGAGAATAGATCTTTTGCAGCCCCAGAATCAAAGCAAGCCCAAGCAGCATGATGATTATTGGACTGTCGATGAAGGCTGGTCCCGCCCAAAAAAGCATGAAGAAAGTGCTTGATCCTGTAACGCCGAGGAAAAACAGAATCTTAGCATCGCCGACCTTGCCTTTAGTCTTGGTCTTTTCTTTGCGTGGAAGCTTGTAAGCCGCGTAAATGAATAGGCTCATGGCAACCACTGCCAGCGCGTACTGGACTGGTGGCGGACGGTACGGGGTCAAGAACAAGAAGCCGATGACTGTAACTGCAGATATCAGAACTGTGAGGCTCGTGAAAAGGCGTTTGCCAGCCCATCGCTCATCTTTCCTGTCCGGATAGCAGAGCTCGACCAGTGCTATTGGAATGGTTATGCTGAATACGGCGTGGTAGATCGTCAGCATTTCAGCCCAGACCCAATTCACCTCAGCCCATCTGCCGAAAGTTCCCAATATTCCCAAGTCCACCCACTGTGGATCGAAAAAGCTCTTAACCATCAGTCCTTCTTCAAGAATGCCGTAAGCAGCGCCTAAAAGGAGAAGTGCTCTGAAGTCCTTCTTCCAACGAATCTTGAGTTCGCGCACGATAATTGCGCCGCTTCCGTACAGGGAAGCCATGAAGAAAAACGCGAACGGGTTGAAGAATTCGAGCGGTGGGGAAGATCCTGAAAGGAGTTCGCCTATTGCTGGTGAGAGCAGAAAAAGGGCGAGTGTGGGTGGAATGTACAGCTTCTTCAAGATTCAGCACTTCGTTGAACGTCACCGGGCAGGTCCACACTGCAATGGTAGCATTTCCTTTTCATCCGGCCGACGGGCAAAGGTTTGCCGCAGGCCATGCATCGGTATTTCTGGTCGCTTTCGCGGAGCCATTCTTCGGCTTCGCCGTTTCTGATTCGCTCCAAGTTGGCTCTTATATCCTCGCCATCTTCTAAATAGCCAAGCGCTAGGTTCTCATACTTCTCGCACGTTTGATCCTCGTACTGTTCGCACTGATAGCAGTGTTTTAGCTCTTTTGCTCTAAGGCCTTGGACGATCTTGCAGTCGTTTCCCCAGCATTTCCGAGTCAGCGCTTTGCAGCCTTCGCATCTTACCTTCTCAGGCGAGCACTTGAACCGTTCCGCAAGCAGCCTACGATATTCACCGTCGTCCTTGAAGGCTCAATAGATTGAGCAGGCTCCGCAGTACAGTCCGCATCTTCCGACGAGGTTTCGGTTAGCCAAGGCTTCCTGACCGGTTTCGAATCGTTGCAGACTCGTATGCGGTAATGGTCTTAAAAGCTTGCAGCGTACTTCCTAGCTGGACTTCGCCTACACCACATAAGCGGTTCTCGCGTTAGCAGTGATCGTGAAATCAGGTTGCGTTCTAGACTATTCTTTTGAGGATTAGGGCTTCAAATATGAACGTGTCGTCGAACGGGATTTCGGAGATTGGTATGCTTATTTCTCTGGTTGGGTTTGTGTCCAAATTTCTTTTCATTCTTCATCCACCCACATTTCCGCTATACGGCGTCTCAAGACTTAATAAACCTTTCTCGACACCAGCCCAACAAAACTACATCCCCACGAAACAACTGTAGACGCAAGATACACAAAGGCTATTGCATGTAGGTGCAGGGGGTGAGATTTGAACTCACGTACTCCTAAGAGACGGGATCTTGAGTCCCGCGCATAAAGCCCCTTTTCATGCTTTGTGCGGGATTGGCCATGCTCTGCTACCCCTGCACCTTGTCCAGAAACTAGCCTTTCATTCTTATTAATCATTTGCCGGAGGCTTTTGCTGCTGTGTTATAGGCTTGTATGTAGTCCCTTGCAAAGGCGTCTGCGCCTTTCTCGGTCCCTTTGTGTTCTTGTCTTATGTTTGTTCTCAGGTGGTGGTAGAACTCGTGCAGAATCACGAAAGGCTGTTTCA
>JBGOYR010000145.1:0-3014 GCA_041479765.1 Bathyarchaeia archaeon
CCTTTCTCAAATTCTCCAAAGCCTGCGTGACTCCAGTCCTCATGCTCTCTGCGTTTTTGTCTATCTTTTCTTTCAGTTTCAGAATAGTGATAGCGCTCTTGATGTCTGATTGAAGCGAGATTCTTGTTTCAGGCTTCTCTACGATGAAGCTCGTTGTTCCTTCCCACGTATCGACTATTTTCTTGATAAGGTCAATTATCTGCCACTCTTTTCTAACTACTTTTCTTGTTTCCTGGCATTTTCTATATAATGGAGGATCCATTTCCGATGCTATGAAATCAGTGTCCCGTAGTCCTTGTTGCTGGAGTTTGATGCTCAACAATACGGCAGAGTTAACGAACATTGAAGAGGCGTTTTCCACGATTTTTCTGTAGAGACTCTTTTCTTCTACGATAGTGGTTTCTTTTTCTAGCTCCAAAAAGGTTTTACGTAGGGTAAGGAGAAGCGTTCCTATTTGTTGCATTTTTTCCAAGGACAGTGTTTCTGACAGGTAATCAGGAGCCTTTTCGCTCAATTCACTAGCCAGTTCACTGAATTTTCCATGAGTAAACATGAGTCCAGCAGTGATTATTCCTAACAAGCTTCCAAATGTTGCTGTGGTAGTTGTCAACACCGTTCTCAGGTCGCTATAGTTCATTGGTTTTGCAGTGTTGCTCAAAAACAGAGCGAGAGCTAGAATCCCGCCAGATAGTAGTGTCAGAATCACAAGCAAGCTACTTTTTGTATGAATCATCTGCCTTACCCAGTTCGAATACGACTTTGCATTTGCCCGCGCCCTTTATCAGAGCCTTGTCCCAATAACACGTACACTCTGAACCAAGAACAGCCGCCGTCACCGCTTTGGACCCAGCACTGCAAACCAAGTCGCAGTACTTGCTTCTGACGCTCGTACTAACGTCTTTTCCTACGTGTATCATAGGACAGTCTGACACAGTGAGAGAAAACCGATCTGCAGATAGCTCAACTGGTTCAAATTTCTGCCCATAAGAACTGAGAAGTGCGACAAAAACTTTGGCTAGAACTTTCATGTTCTTGTCTTTCAAATCCAAGATTTCCTTAAGACCCTTGGCGTAAGACATGTCAGTCTCATATATCTGACTCGTAAGTTCTTTCTCTCCTCGACCGGCTTTCTCAAGAATAGGTATGACCACATTAAGCGGTGGTTCTGAATGTTTAGCAAGGAGGGCCTTGATTCGTTCTTCTTTGCTTCTCTTCATGCATCCACAATAAGTGGTATGCTTGTCAGCAGATAAACGCTTTTTCCCTTTTGATTGTTCCCATTATTTCCGCAATGAATCTATGACAGATTACTTACGGTTCTCAAGGGCATTTCTTAGGCTTTGAATTCAGTCAGTTCTTTAATTGGGGGGTTTTCCCAATTTGCAAAAGCTAAACAAAAGAAATAACGAACGATACAACATGAACAGAAAGCTCGTTTTGGTGGGTGGGATGTTTGTTGGACGAAACTTTGCCTCCAAAACCCAAAGATGCGTGAGAAGTGCAGGTTATCGAGATTTCGGATGATTTGCTGCTCTATCATTCGCTCTTTACGATTTGTTGCGCCCAGAAGCTTTTTGAGTACTCGTTTAGAATGTTGTTGTAGATTGTTTTCGTTTGTTGTGCTATCTTGTCCCAGTTGTATTTTTCCTGAACCCTCTTGTAAGCATTCGTCCTTATCCAGTTCGCATATCCATCATCCGTCAGCACCTTCATTATCCCCCAGGCCAACGAATCTGGGTTATCAACATAAGCCTTCACACCGCTCACTTCATGTTCAACAATCTCCGACAACCCACCCGTATCAGAAACCACCACAGGGCTTCTTGCAGCCATGGCTTCAAGAGCCACTATGCCAAAAGGTTCGAACAGCGACGGCACGACGGAAACGTCAGCGCATATCTGCAGCTTCCTCAAAGTGTCATCATCCACGAAACCCGTGAACATCACTTTGTTATTCAATCCAATTCTGCCAACAAGGCTTGAAAGCTGGTCCTTCATGTAGCCGTTGCCAACGATGACAAGTTTCGCATTGGCTTTCTCCAAGACTTTTGGAATGGCGTTGACAAGTACATGTATGCCTTTCTCGTACACCAGCCTTCCCACAAAGAGGATGATCTTCTCTTCCGGCAAGGCGAATTTTCTTCTGAACTGGCCCAAGTCGCCTTTCCCATTCTTTGCGTAAGACTCAGCATTGACACCATTCGGAACCATAATCAGTTTGTCTTAAGGGAGCCCAAACGCCCAACGCACATGAGAAACCATGTAATCACTGCAGCAGATGACCTTCCACGCTTCATACGTAAGCCAAGCTTCTGTCTCGTGAATCATCCTTTCATAGTCAAAGTGAAGGCCATTCCTGCGGCCGATTTCCGTAGAGTGCATCGTAGCGAAGAATGGTCTTCTGAAAACGTGCTTCAGCCCTATTCCCGCAGTAGCCACTAGCCAGTCATGAGCGTGGAAAACGTCAACCCTGCCGTCTAGACTTCGGACGATTGCCGCGGCTTCCTTCTGCATGTTCATATTCATCAAGTAAACCCAAGTGGCGAAGTCCGGAGAAGGATTCTTGTAGGAATCCGTTCGATAAACCTCCACGCCGTCAACTGTCTCATGCTGGGGCGCGCCCGGAAAATCACACGTAACCACGTACACTTTCACGCCGTTCTTCGCCAAGCTTCTCGACAGATTGTAAACGTGAGGAGAAATCCCGCCGATGATTCTGGGAGGAAACTCCCATGTCAGCATCATCACGCTTAGTTCTCGGCTCATCTGGCGGTTATGTCTCCTTCAACGCACTTGTACGCTTCCAGAATGCTCTTGATCCAATGAGTGGATTCTGACGAAATCACCTTTATCTTCTGTGACGGAACCTTGTGCATTCTGACAATCTCGTCTCGCATCCAATCAGACTTGACCAGCAGTTTTTTTGCTTCATACATACCCAGCCATTCGATGCTTTTGATTGCCATGTTGAAAGGCGTATTTGCACCGTGGGCACGGTGTTCTTCCAAGCTTTC
>JBGOYR010000146.1:0-2984 GCA_041479765.1 Bathyarchaeia archaeon
ACTAGCCTTTCATTCTTATTAATCATTTGCCGGAGGCTTTTGCTGCTGTGTTATAGGCTTGTATGTAGTCTCTTGCAAAGGCGTCTGCGCCTTTCTCGGTTCCTTTGTGTTCTTGTCTTATGTTTGTTCTCAGGTGATGGTAGAACTCGTGCAGAATCACGAAAGGCTGTTTCAACGTGTCGCTGTCTAGGACAGCTATCGTCTTGCTTCTGTTATCGTAGGTTCCGACCGAGTTTCTCTTTCGACCCTTTGGAAGGCCCACCTTCAGTTTCGGAACAGTCACGCCGTAGTGCTTGGCAAGTACTTCCAAAGCCTTCTCTGCATTGCCATTCGCCACGAGCCAGACTACAACTGCTTTGGACTTAGGATCCAATAACCTTGCCTTCTACCGATTCCTAGAAGGCAAGTCACTGCCGCTCTATCAAAGCATTTCGCTGACAAGACCAGTGATTCGCCACTCCAACTCAACCTGAATCCCAACTTGAAAAAGAAAATCTATGGAGTACGCAGTGCTGAAGAAAAAGGAAGCCCAAGTAGGGTCCGGTTTCCGAGTGGCATAAGATATTGCAGCGTCGATCAGGAGAGCGCAACGGGCATTCGAAATCTGGCTCTCAATACAGGTCGAATCAGTGTGTAGGAGGCAGAATTCCTGACGAACCACGCTTCTCGGGTATTTCGCAGTGTCAACTGCCGCAATGACCACTCTAGTCTCTGAACTTCTTCAGATAGACCACTACGCCAACCATGGCCGCTGCCCCCGCCCCTCCGCCGATGTATAATGAATACTTCGCCATGAAAGAAGGCTCCTCAACCTGCACGGTTAGCTGCGGACTTGCAGCGCCATATCTCAGGCTGTCTTCAGTGAAGATGGCTTGAACATCCCACTTCCCCAGAACCTCCAACCTACAACTAGCCACAAAGGTGCCATTCTCAAAAGTGCGACCTACAACCTGCAGACTCTTGTTCACCGTGGTGAGAATGACCGTTATCGGAATATCTCCAAAGGCTGGAGTGATGTATCCTTTAACGGTTAGGTTCTCGCCAACAGTTATCGCTTTACGCGGCAGCGAAACATTCAACGTTGACGGATGCTTGACTGGATATTCACCACTGGCTCTTAGTATGTTCTCCAAAACGTCGCCTGCTTCAACTCTATAACTCACGGAAGCTCCCATCGTCTGTGCTGGAATAATCGCTCTGCACGTTCTATCATCAAAAATCTCCATAGTCACAGAAGTAGCGTTCCTCCAACCACTAGTCGAATACCGCAACGTTGCATTAATCAAATCCGTCGAATTCGACGCATAGGCAATCACAGTGTCATTGCCCGCATAGCCTCTGGATGGAACGGCAACTGGCTTCAAACATGCCTTTCCAAACTCCGTTTTGACCAGAAACTGCACCGTGCCCGAGCCTGCTTCACCGATCAAAACAAGATGATACAGACTCGCTCCTTTGACTGGCGAAGTGAAGTTCAAAAACATGGCTTGCCCAAAGTACTCGCAACTAGCATATGCCAACCCCCTGTCTTCTTTGCTCTCAAGATTATAACCACCGAATTTGTCGCTCTTGTTTCCATAGAGTCCTAGCTCCCAAGCCAAAGGAACCTGATTCAAAAAGGCTCCTTTCCTCGAGTCAGGATTACCCATCAAATAGAGCCTCGCCTCATACATGTCCAACATGTCTGGAACCTT
Source organism: Bathyarchaeia archaeon (assembly GCA_041479765.1). Lineage (GTDB taxonomy): Archaea > Thermoproteota > Bathyarchaeia > Bathyarchaeales > Bathycorpusculaceae > DATKKK01. The sequence goes on from JBGOYR010000146.1 coordinate 1,695, forward strand.
GACATAGACCTCTATGCGCTGGCTTTCAGTGTAAAACTCGTACGCCCAGCTTGTGTTGAAAACCTGTGAGTTGTTGACGCTCTTTCCTTCCACATAGTGCTCATGCCAAGCGTTGCAGGCAACATCCTCGATAATAATGAAAGTTGCTTCCTGAGCACCTTTGCTTTCTCTAGGATCATTATTCACAACGAAAGTGTAGTTGCCAGAAAGCTTAGGCATGAAGAAAGGCTCGTTCACAGCGGTGCCCAAATGCTCCGGAAGCCCGGCTGACTCGGTATGATAGCCTTCTATCTCACCAAGAGGATCGTAAACGTAAACGTCATAGTCTGTCTTAGGCTCTGAACCATTATTCACCCATTTACCGTAACAGTAAACATGGTAACTGTGGTTCGCTCTAAGAGGACAAACTATGCTCCAGTTCTGACCCACCAATACTTGGGAATCATTAAGCCGAACAGGAAACATGGGCTTCTGCACGTAAGTCCAATTGCCCAAAACCCCAGAAGTCGCATAGTCATGAACATAACTCTGATATTCGGGAAAGTCCGCCCTTGCTCTGAAGCCTCGCAATATGACCGCAGAGGAAACAAACAGCAAAACCAATAGAGACGCAAGTATCCACTGTTTAAGCAGAGCATTCCTCAATGTTATCACTAGACCTTCAGCTTTCTGTTCTTTCCAACGCATATCAGTTATGAACCCCAACTCCTAATGCAGAATCCGAATCGAACCAACAACCTCAACCAAACGCTTCCGAAAATCAGCGGCAAACCTCGCTTCTGCATGATAAAGTTTATTAGAGTGCGGTGCAGTTTACGTCTCTAACTTGTTAAAATATTGGAGACCATTTTTCAAGCTGGTTAATCCAACCATCGGAGGAAATCGCAAGTTTGAAAAAACCCGCACCGAATGATCCTACTCAATCAAGTTTAAATCTGAATTTGCGGGGGAAAAGTGAAATTGACTGAAATCTCGAAAGAAGACACACATCTTCTGTTAAAAGCGTTCTTTAAAGAAAAAGGCCTGGTCCGCCAACACCTAGACTCCTACAACGAGTTCATAGACCACGGCCTACAAGAAGTCATAGATGAAGTTGGCGAAATCTCAATAGAAGTGCCAGAAAGCCCATACAAAGTCAAACTAGGACAAATATGGATCATAGACCCACAGACTAGGATAACAGGGCCATATGCGACGGAAGTAGACGGCACAAAACACGAAATCTACCCAATGGAAGCAAGACTCCGCAACCTAACCTACGCGGCTCCAATCGCCCTTGAAATGACTCCC
>JBGOYR010000147.1:0-2982 GCA_041479765.1 Bathyarchaeia archaeon
CATTTTTCCGTTAAATTCGATGCGAGCTCCGATGTTCGGTGTTATTTCCTTTGCCAGCAATTGTCTCAACGGGACACGCTTGACCTTTTCAGGATCTCTTGGTCCGAAGGCTTTGTCTGGGGGTATTTCTGAGGCAGTGGATTTGCCGATTTCCATCGAGACCAGGCTTTCATCCAGGGCTTTGAGAACCCAGCCTTCTCCTATCGCAACCAGTTTGGGTTCGTAGATGTCGCCTTCCTTGTATAAGTGTTCTTTCTTGGCGATTTCTTCGTTGGTTGTGTCGAAAACCTCACCTGTTTCCTTCACTTTGGCAACATAATCGATTAGTATGAAGTCACCTTTCTGCAAAGCCATAACGAAACATCATCCTCAAGAGTAATGCCAATGTAAGTTTTGTGCTTCAATAAAAACTTTCGCTCACAAAGCATTCCTTCCTTAGCCAATGTGGTCCAACAACAACTAAATAAGGTCATGACTAATCACCTCTAAAAGCAAGGAGACAACTAAACTAAATCCAACTGGCGATTGAAATGAACGCTAAAGAAACCTTGAACAACAATCGCAGAAACGCCTACATCGGCATATTCCTCCTAGGGATCGTAAGCCTCATTGGAGACATCGTTTACGAAGGCTCCAGAGGGCTGGTGCCAGATTACCTCAGCTTCCTAGGGGCAACAGCCACTGTTGTCGGTTTGGCTGGGGGAGTTGGTGATTTTATAGGTTATGCTGCTAGGCTTGTCAGTGGATTTCTGGTTGACGCCACGCGTGCTTACTGGCTCTTCATTTTTGTTGGCTATGGTTTGATCGTTTCGATTCCGCTCTTGGGACTGTCGTACAGTCTAGAAATGGTCGTTTTGCTGATACTGCTGGAGAGGCTTGGGAAGGCTTTCAGGTCGCCTTCCCGAGACACAGTTTTGTCTGTTGTTAGCAAGGATGTTGGTGCAGGCAAAGCGTTTGGCTTTCATGAGCTTCTAGATCAAGTGGGTGGCATGACTGGCCCATTGATTGTTGCTGGGTTAATGCTCTTCAGCGGCAATGATTTTCGCTTCACCTTCGGTTTCCTCTTCATCCCATTCGTAATGCTGCTTGCTGCTCTAGTCTACACCTATAAGAAAATCGGCTCTAGGGCAATAGTTGAGCAACCAAAGATTGGAACAGAGAAACAGAAGCTTGCGATGCCCTTCTATGTCTATACTTTAGCTGTGCTGTTGAATACTGTTGGGTTGATCCCATACACGCTCATACTGTACAAGGCTTCTTTGATTCTTCATGGTTCTGCGCAACAGTGGATTGTTCCTTTCATTTACTTCCTCATACAGGGCGTGGATGCGCCTGCGGCGCTGCTTTCGGGATATGCCTATGACAAGTTTGGCATTGAGGTGTTGGTTCTTCCTTTCTTGCTCTCGCTGTTTCCACCACTACTTGCTATGACTGATAGCGGTCTGCCTATGCTTATCGCAGCAGCTGCGGTGTTCGGTCTCGTGCTCGGAATGCAAGAGTCGATTTACAGGGCGGCAGTTTCACAGCTTTCACCTATTTCTTCGAGGGGTAGGGCATACGGCATATTCAACACAGCTTATGGAATTGGCTTCCTCGTCAGCGGTGCAGTATATGGAGCACTAATCGATTCAGGATCGCCATTCATAATTGTTGTGATTTACGCTTGTCTCATGCAAGTCGTCGCGATAGCCTCATTGCTTAAAGTCAGATCACAATTGAAGAAACCCAGAGAGAACATAGGGACAAGACTGAACTAGCAGACTGCCACGCGGAAAAGAAAAAAGAGGGTGTTTTATGTTGGCTGGAAACGCTTGTAGTTGTAGAACGCTAATCCTTTGCTCCTTTTGATTTCATATTCGCTTTGCATCACTTTTCACCTCAAACAAACCGTAATGATGAAGACTCTCTAAATGTCAGCGCACGTGCTGTGAACACAAGAAGAAGACACGAAATGTTACTATGCTCGTTATGTAAACATTGCCCAGCTTTACAGAATAATCCTAGAGAATTGTCGTTGACTAAATCGCCAGCGTTGTCAGGCACTATGCAGATATGACAAGTGGCTAAGCATATCTAGTCTGGAAGACAATACGTGCTGCGCGACGGAGTGCGCAAGACAATGCCCTATTGTGTCTACGTCATTCTCTGCGAGGACGGCAGCTTCTACACCGGATGTACGAAGAACTTGGATTCGCGAGTGAGACTCCACAAGTGCGGAAAAGGCGCGAGATATACGAGGACGCACAAACCGAAGAAGCTGGTCTACGTTGAAGAGTTCAAGACTAGAGGAGAAGCAATGAAACGAGAGTTAAGAATCAAGAAGCTATCGCACAAGCAAAAACTCGAATTGACAAAAACGAAAGAGACTCAACCGCGTTACAAACGGAAGAGAATTGGCTAGCGTCTGCTACTTCTTCACAAACCTGTAGCGTCGATTCTCCATGTCAATGATTTCCTGTTCAAACAGTTTTCGCAGCGCTTTGAAAACCTTCTTTTCGGCCAATCCTGTCTTTTCTGCAATCTCGACAAGCGTCAATGCTTCCTTAGAATCCTTCAGCAATGCAGCAACTATCTCTTCAGGTTTTGGCATGAAGATACCTCAGATGATCCGAATTGGCCATATTCTGTAGGTCAGGATTTATAAATTCATTGTCTCGGGTTTCGGTTTCTTGAAAGAATATTGGTAACATGGCTTGGATAACCGTTAAGATCTGACACGTCCAACCAGTTGATGCTTATGGGTTTGTTTTGCCGAAGTTCTTACTCGTTGTGAAGTAGTCTTTTAGGTCGACTTTGAAGTCGACGTTTATGTCGCAGAATGCGTCCCATTTAGGTTGGTCAGGAACGGAGCCGAATGCTTTGCCGACTCTGAAGACGTCTTTGAGATCGACTTTTCCGTCTCCGTTGGTTTCGCCGAGGAGTCTCGTGGCTCTTTCAGTTATGTATGTGAAGACTGGTAGCCATCGCTGGATCGTGGTTTCG
>JBGOYR010000148.1:0-2970 GCA_041479765.1 Bathyarchaeia archaeon
CCGTGAGCCACGCTGTACGGAATGTCCTTCAGTCCTTGGCATGCTCCAGCCAGGAATATTCCGGGGACATCGGTGTCAGTAGGTCTGATTTTGGGTTGGCACTCGACGAAAAAGCCATCCTTGTTCAGGTTTATGCCGAGGATTTTGGCCAGTTCAGGCGCTGTCGCCTTTGGAATTGCAGCGTTTGCCAGAACTACCATTTCCGCTTCGGCTTTCACGGGCCCGCCGTCTTCAGTTTCGCCGTAGACCGTGAGGTTACTGGTTTGCGGGTCTTCAGTTATTCGCCGGTTTTCCAGTTTTGTTCTGATGAATTTGACGCCGGATTTCTGGGCTCTGTTGAAGAACTCTTCGTAACCTTTGAAGTTGCTTCGCATATCGTTATAGAACACGTTGACTTCGATTGCGTCCTTGTACTTTTCCTTCAGCATTACAGCGTGCTTCAATGTGTACATGCAGCAAAAGCTTGAACAATACTCGTACTTGCTGACGTCTCGCGAACCCACGCACTGGATGAAGGCAATGGAGTGCGGTTTTTCGCCGTCAGAGGCACGGATCACTTTGCCGCCCGTGGGTCCAGCCGCCAGTATGAGTCTTTCAAACTCTAAGGCTGTGAACACGTTAGTGAACTTGCCATAACCTGTCCACGCCATGTCTTCAGGGTTGTACATGTCATAGCCTATTGCCACTACGATAGCTCCTACGTTAACGTCAACTTCCTCTGGTTTCTGGTCAAAATTGATCGCTTGTCTTGCACCGCAAGCGTCAACGCATTTGTAGCATTCGATGCAGTAATCCCTGTTGATCGTGTGAGTAAGCGGAACGGCCTGTCCGAACGGGATGGATATGGCTTTTCTCACACCCAAATACATATCCGCATAGTTTGGATACTCGATTGGGCATGCTTCTCTGCATTCGCCGCAACCAGTGCAGCTTGCAGCTATGACGTATCGCGGGTTCTTGCGGACTTTCACTCTGAAGTTGCCAGCATAACCATCAACTTTCAGGACGTCAGCGAAAGAGATTATTTCGATGTTCGGATGTCTGCCCACGTCCACCATCTTTGGGCCTTCAATACAAATGCTGCAGTCAAGTGTCGGAAACGTCTTGTCCAAGAGTGCCATGTAACCGCCTATAGTTTCAGTCTTCTCAACCATGTACACCTTGAAACCCATGTCTGCCAAATCCAATGCAGCATTGATGCCTGCAATTCCGCCGCCTATGACCATCACTTTTTTAGTGACGGGCAACTCGATAGGTTTCAGTGGTTCAAGAACCCTTGCCTTGGCAACAGCCATTCGTACAGTGTCCTTAGCTTTCTCATTGGCTTTGACCGGATTGGCTTTGTGGCAGTATGATGAGAATTCGCGGATGTTTGCCATTTCAAAGAGCCACGGGTTCAAATCGGCTTTGGAAACACAGCGCTGAAAAGTCGGCTCGTAAAGCCTGGGCGAGCATCCAGCCACCACAACGCGATCAAGTTTGTTCTTCTTTATTGCGGCCACGATTTCGTCTTGACCTTGAGCGCTACATGGATAATCCATTTGTGCTGCATGAACCACGTTGGACAAGCTTCTTGCATACTTGGTTAGTTCATCAACGTTTATTACTGAAGCTATGTTGGAACCACATTGACAAACGAAAACTCCAACCCGTGGGCCTTCAGCTTCGGCTCTGGTTTTCTTTTCACTTGCTATGCCGGTTTTCTTTGGGAGTGGGAATTTCTTCTGAACAGTTTTTCTAGGCATTCTGAACCTCCCTCAGCCCTACCCTTTTTTTCACGGATTCCCTTGCCCTCAGAGAACCCTTCGTCTTCAGTTCCTTGGTCATTTCAACAGGCGAGGCAAGCCTCTCCAACGCCTTGTTCCAAGCTCCTGAACGAACAGGTGTGTGGACAACGCTTGTTCGCTTGAACTCAAGCGCCTCTTCAACTGGGCATACGATCTTGCAGGCGCCGCAGTAGACGCAAAACGCCTCGTTAACGTGCACCTTCTTTCCATCGCTGGAAGTGTAAAACACTCCACTAATCGGGCAAACATCCTTACAATCAGTACAGCCCTCCGGACACTTTTTCTCGTGAACAGCAATCTTTCCGTTGAGGAACTTCCGCACTTGCATGGCTCCTAGCGGAAGCTTGAATTCGCAGACTCTGCAGCATGGGCAATGCTCCTCATCTACGCCAACCTTGACGCCAGACCCAGCCTCAGGTGTTAGCGATGTTACTTTGATTAGGCTTAACGGGCAGGCTTCTTCGCCTTCTCTGCGACTAGCTGGAAACTTGCCTGCGTTCACCTTGATGTCACGAATCAACTGCGGAAAGCTCTTCTTCTCAACCACAGAAAGAAGGTGTTTACCATCTACTGTGACTTTGACCGCTCCATATGGACATAGTACGTCGCATATCCCGCAGAAATTGCATTTGGTCAAGTCAATGTCGATTTTGGCTTTCCTAGCTTTTTCTCCCAGTGTTTTCGGTTGTTTCTGGATCTTTATGGCTTCTTTTGGGCAGGCTAGACTGCAGACTTGGCAGCCCACGCAATGGTTTTTGTCGAGAGTAAGCTTGTAATTCTGAACGTGCAAAACCCATTCTAGTGTTAATGTTTCAGCCGTGTCTTTCTTTATCGTTCTTAACGGCATACAACAATCACCATTTTCACATCATTGTGATGCGAAAGCCAGTTTGAGGATAGGCTTACATTCGCTTTCATATATAGTTTAGTTTGAACAATGCACGATTCCCATGGCGAATTCTGGCACAAATCGCCACGTAGCACTCAAGGTTATTCCCATCCTCCAAAGCCATAACGCTCAAACCTGCATCATGCAACAACATCTCAAAAGCTTCTCTGGAGAAGATTCTCTTCAAACCGGTGACCACGAACACCGCATCTTCTTCTGCCACACGCTTGAGTTCACCCAATGTCTTGGAAGGATCAGGCGTGTTCTGAATCACCGTGAAAGCAAAAACATGGC
>JBGOYR010000149.1:0-2965 GCA_041479765.1 Bathyarchaeia archaeon
GACGAAGGAACGATAAGCCGTGAACTAGTGGAACATGTGAGAAACGTGCTTAGCATCTCCGAGGATGAGATGACTTTTGAGGTTGAGTTTGTCGATGACATTCCGTTGGATAAGAGCGGCAAGTTTAGCATAGTGGTTTCGGAGCTCAATCAGCCGAGTGCATGATTCTCGGGAATGCCTCAGGGTTCAATCGGTGGTTGCTGCAGAGGGAAGTGGCTTAGCTTGTACAACTACTTCAGAATAGCCTACTATGTTGCGTCTCTTCTGCGTCACACGCACTGGAGTCGGCAACGACTGCTGGAGCATCAGAACAAGAAAGTACGTGAGATCGTACGGTGCGCTTACGACAATGTTGCTTTCTATCATGAGAAGCTGCTACAATGCGGAGTGAAGCCAGAAGACGTGAAAGGCGTTGCAGACTTGAATAAGTTGCCGATTGTGAGGAGGGAGGAGCTCCAGCAAAACAGCAGCAAGCTGGTCTCCACAGAGTATGATCCTGGAAAACTGAAGACGGTTTCGACTAGTGGGTCTTCTGGGAAACCGTTGTTCACCTATCTTACGAAGAAGGAGGATGAGTTTAGGAAGGCGAAGCTTTTGCGACCGCATATTGTTTGTGGGCAGAAGGCTTGGGACAGGTGGGTTTTGATTGAGCCTACTCAGCACATTACTCATTTGGGTGGGCTTCAGAAGTTTCTGCGCGTTTACTCGCCTATGTTTGTTTCTATATTTGACGATGTGGGCAAGCAGGTTTCAACGATTGAGAAGCTTGATCCTGACGTGTTGGATGGTTATTCGAATTCGCTTTTCTTGGTTGCGAAGGAAGTGGAAAGACTGGGCATCAAGACGATTAGGCCCAGGTTTGTGATGGGTGGTGCAGAGTTGACTGATGCTCCTTCGCGCAAGTTTTTGGAGGAGGTTTTTGATGCGCCTTTTTATGATCAGTATGCGACTGAGGAGCTTCAGATGATTGCTTGGCAGTGTCCAGAGCGGTCTGAGTATCATGTGGATGCTGATTCCGTCGTGGTGCAGTTTGTTGATGATGAAGGAAACGAAGTTGCACCTGGAGAAAGGGGCGAGCTGGTGTGCACGAGCTTGTTTAATCATGCTATGCCGTTCATACGGTACGCTCTCGGCGATATGGGTGTGCCTTCAGCAGGTCAGTGTTGCTCGTGCGGTCGGATTTTTCCTTTGATGAAGATGGTTGAGGGAAGAAAGGATTCAGTTGTCACCCTTTCGAATGGAAGGAAGGTTCCTGCTTTGGTTTTCGGGTGGATGATGGAGTTCTACAGGTTTTATCGGGATATCTATCAGTATCGTATTGTGCAGAAAAGGGTTGATTTGTTGAGGGTTCTGATCAAGAAGAAAGCTAATGCTGCTAGTGAGAGTGAGATGCGGGGTGAGCTGGTGCGGCATATGAGAAGCATGTTAGGATTGAGCGGGTCTGAAGTGACTATCGAAGTGGAGTTTGTGGATGAGATTCCTCTTGACAAGTCTGGTAAGCTGAGGAAAATCATTTCAGAGCTTGAGAGTTCTGAAGTAAACCCTTGATTTGAAGGCATTAGCAGACTGAGAAGCTGTTTTGTCGAGTCGGGTCAAGATAGAACTTGTCAACGAGATGCAGGGCAGGAGGAATGGAATGGGTCGTGATTCTGGAAGAAAAGTGCTAGTGACCGGTGGTGCAGGTTTCATAGGGTCTCATTTGGTGGATCGGCTGCTTGGCATGGGAGATGAGGTCACGGTTCTTGATGATCTTTCGTCAGGATGCAAGGAGAATCTGAATAGTTCAGCAGAGCGAATGCGTTTTGTCAAGGGCAATATCCGGAACCTTGCGTTAGTGAAGAAGCTTGTTAAGGATTCTGATTTGGTGTTTCATCTTGCCGAGTTCATACCTAATACTGATCAGTTTGGTCCTGGGCACGTGATCAAATTCTCGATGAAAAGGCCTCTGTTGGATCTGGACATTTGCGTGAGGGGGACCTTGAACCTTCTTGAAGCGGCTAAAGAAACTGAGACCAAAGTCGTATTCGCCTCAACCGCAGCAGTCTACGGCAACGCGCTCAAGAATCCGATAAAAGAAGATGCACCTATCATGCCAATATCCCCGTACGGAGTGTCCAAAGCGGCTGCGGAAATGTATTGTGATCTCTACCACAGAATCCATGAACTGCCCATGGTTATCGTGCGGTTCTTTAATGTTTATGGTCCGAGACAGAGGAAGTACTTGATGTATGATACGCTACGGAAACTTGCAGAGAATTCAAAAGAGTTGACTGTTTTGGGTTCTGGCAAGCAGCAAAGAGACTTTGTTTATGTGGATGACGTTGTTAATGGTTTGATGCTTCTGAGCGGTTCGGACAAGGCTATTGGCGGAGTCTTCAACTTGGGAACTGGTGAACCTTCCTCCGTGGAAGACGTTGTGGCCTGCATAACTGAGACTTTGGGTTTGAAGCCAACCATCAACTATTCAGGATCTTCTTGGAAGGGCGACATAGACATCCTTGTAGCAGACATATCAAAGATCAGAAGACTGGGATTTAGCCCCAAGTGCAACTTGGAGCAGGGCATAAAGAAGCTTGTTGAATGGTTCAGAGAGCGCGCATGCTTCAAGGAAGACTGAGACTGCTTTCCGTGGTTTTCTCGTGGGCGAGGCGTTCGTAGAGTGGCTCTTGGATGTTTCTGTCTTTCACAGTGCCAGCTCTTTTGCTGGCGGAGGATCATGAATGTGCAAAGGAGTGTTGATTACTGATGGAGAGAATCGTATCGCTCTGTCGATCCTCAGGTCGCTGGCGAGAAGAAACATTGAAACGACAGTGGCTGTGGAAAACCAAAAGGCACTGTCTTCTTACTCTCGATACTGCAGGAACCGAATTCTGTGCCCTCCTTCAAGCAGAGACGTAAACGGTTTCAAGGCGACTCTTCGTCAATTGGTCAGGAAAAAGGGATTTGACTGCTTGTTTCCAGTAAC
>JBGOYR010000150.1:0-2853 GCA_041479765.1 Bathyarchaeia archaeon
AGTGAAGCTACTTGCGAGATCAAGCAGGAATGCAGAGACAAAAACGAAGTGTGAGTCGATCGTGGCGCATCTCAAAAACTGGAGGAATACGGACTAGATGCAAGTTCAGCGATAATAATCGACAAAGATACAATGATATTCGGAGTTTGTCCAAGCGAAGAAACTCTGAAAGACACTTTGAGAGAAGCCAGCTTGTAGAGTCGCGTCATTCAGAAATCTCCAAAACCCACGGAGTTTGAACGATGAAAAGCCTAACAATAATCATTCGCCAGACAGAGATAAGCAAGCTATTCCCTGAACCGCTACAGCTTCTGCTGAAAGATGACGCTAGTATTCTTGACGCGATCGAGGCCGTCGATGTGGAGATTAAAAAGAAAGGTTTGCGCTTCCCGGTCAAGAATCGCCGAAGCTTGCTTCAGATGGTTTATCATCCAAATGAAAACAGATTTTACAAGCAAGTTGCCATTCAAGCAAGTTCAAAGTCAGCAAAGTTTCTGACCATAAGAGAAAACCCGAAAATGCCCTTGCCAGATGAAACGACAGTAATCTTGGTTCCTGAAGGCGGATGTACAACAGATTGGGAAGAACCGGTCAAATGACTAGAAAAAGGAGAAGGGTTGGCTACAGCTTCTTGTACACTGAGTCTGTTTCCCTCACGTGCTGCAATACTTTCAGACCTATGCTCTGCCCTGCTTCAGCCCGTTGAACGTTTACGTGTTCGATCTGCATAGATTCGACTACCTGCTCGAAGTCAGTGTTCGGCCCTTTGAAGACAAGATGGTCGCCTACAGCCAACGGTGCAATAAGCTCAACAACAGCAACATCGATCTTTGAGAAGAAATGTGTCACACGCCCAACTTTGATAACGTTTTCTCCGCTCAAACAGTTCAACCTCTAACAGCACATTAACGGTGTATCTGCATAAATAATTTATTCAATGACCTTGCCTTTGAGGTAAGTTGAATGAGCCTTGACCAGTTCCACCTGCAACGTCCGACCAAGCAGGCTTCCGCGGCTCTTCAGCGCTATGGGCTTGTAGGCAAAATTGCGTCCTACCCAAGATCCTCGAACCTTACCGACTTCATCAACTAGAACCTTGCCCTTCCACCCCACCCAATGCTGGTTCCTCTCAAAGGCCACTTTCTTGACCAACTCTGCAACGACACAACTTCTGCGCTTTATCTCCGACGCAGGCACAAAAACGCTTGTCATTTTTGCTGCCGAGGTTCTTGGTCGCGGAAAGAACTTTGATAGGTTCACTATTTCAGGTTTGACCTCAGCAATCAGTTTCATCGTCGCATTGAAAGCTTTCTCATTTTCACCTGGAAAACCGCAAATTACGTCGGTGGAAAGCGTTATCTCGGGGAAACTTGCCCTAAACGCAGCCACTACTACTTTGAACTCAGTGATTGTGTAGAATCGGCGCATACTCTGCAGAACTAGGTCGTCACCACTTTGGACGGGCAGATGGACAAACTTGAAGATCTTTTCATTCTGATAGGATTGGATTAGTTCCTCCAGAAAGCATGAGATAATGTTTGGCGTCATCATGCCAACACGGACCTTGAAGTCTCCCTCAACCGCGCATATAGCATCTAGCAGCTCAGCAAGATTCGTGCCCCTATCCTTTCCATAAGAGGCAGTGTCTTGAGAAGTGATCCAAAACTCTCGTGCCCCCAGAGTCAGATCCTTTTTCACGCGCTCAACGACTTCGTCAACGCTGCAGCTTCGCAGATGCCCTCTCGCAAAAACCACGCAGCAATAAGCGCAAGACCCTAGACAGCCATAGCTCACAGGAATAATGCTTACGACGGAATTCAGCGGGAGCCGAGGAAGGCTCAGACTGGGCTTGGCTCTTGAGGAGTCTTCCAAGATGACAACCTTCTCGCCAGCAAGAACACGCTTCACAACTTCAACGATTCGATCACCTGCCGCTGAACCCACAACTCCGTCAAAATGCGTCTCTCTGTTCAGTCTCTCAAGGTTGATCATAGGCAAACACCCGGCTACTATCACCTTCTTGCTTACGGGAACTTGCCTCAAGGCACTGATCATGCGATTCTCCGTCGGTCCCTTAACAGCACAAGTATTGAAGACAACTAAGCCTGCCTCGGCAATCGAATTAACGACATTATATCCAGTTGCCGCTAAGCAGCCAGCTAGCACTTCTCCGTCAGCCAGATTTGTGGAACAGCCGTAACTCTTAACACAGATTCGCATGGTTTTCCATCGCTTGACGTTAAATGCTTCAATAAGGAATAAAAACCTGAAGGTCAGTGACTGTGGGAATTTACAGAAACGTGAAAGAGATCTTGCGCAAACCTTAAAAGCCGATGGCTCGACATATTTGAATCATATTTACAGCATATTATGCACAAGTATAACCTCTGGCGGTCCAGTGTAGCAGCACAGAGGGAGAGAAAATGAAGCTAATCACACTCTATCTGCCTGAAACGTATATCAAGCTTCTAGATCGCCTTGTCGATGAAAGATTCTATCCGAACAGAGCTGAGGCGATCCGTGTAGCGATCCGGGATTTGATAAATGAAGAAGTCTGGAGGAGGAATAACGTTGACTAAAGTGCACAATCCAGAAAACATGCGAGAAAAAGAGGTAAACCACATCGAAGAAGTCGTTCCAAGATTCATTGAAAATAACAATCCGACTATATGGGACGCAACACTTGGCGTGGAACGACATAACAGGTTAAAAGCCAAACTTGTCGTCAAACGTCCCGACCCTGCAAGTCCATCAGGTCGACTTAGCTCGATTGCGCCACAACTATTCAACTTAGATCCCTGCTCAAGACCGGAAAGGCCGCAGGGTGTGAGGCTGGGTCTCTACCAGATGGAG
>JBGOYR010000151.1:0-2820 GCA_041479765.1 Bathyarchaeia archaeon
AACATCTACTACGTGATCGGGAATCAGATAGCCGCGTTCATTTTTATATGGCTCTTCAGCCTTGGCAGCCCGGAAGCGAGAGGAAACTACCAAGCCGCGGCGACCATTGCAAACATTGTTGCATACTCTTCATTTCTCGCGTTTGCGCTGTATCCGAAGTTGCTGGCGAAAGACAGCTTAGAAGATGTGACGGCTTCGTTGAAGATGGTGTTGATGTTTGCAGTTCCCATGGCGGCTGGGGCTATGGCAATATCAGAGTCATTTCTGATAATCCTAGACGCGCCTTACGGGGAGGCTGCTCCGATCCTGTTCTTGTTGGCTCTTGATGCACTCGTGCTGACGATTTCCCAGTTCTACACTTTTGTATTCTTGGGAGTCGAAAAGTTGGATGAAGAGGCAAAGATACCGCTTGCACAGCTTGTCAGAAGCCACATTTTCAAGGTGTTTACGTTGCCCTACATTCATGCCCTGATCACGTTACCGACAACATTCTACGTTCTGACAACGTTTGCAGCCGGTCAACCCGTACAAGCTGCAATCTACGTAACGGTGATCAACATGACAGCACGCATTGCCATGTTCGCCGTCTTGTACATGATCATGCGCAAGTCAGTGAGAATAATCGTTCCTTGGAGAAGTGTAGGGAAGTATGTTTTCGCTTCTGTGGTCATGGGTTCTGTGCTGTATCTGCTTCCTCATCCAACGAGAATATTCTTGACTCTTGCCACGGCAGCTGCTGGCGGGTTGGTGTATATGGCTTTGCTGTTGGCCATCGATGAAGAAGCAAGGGCGCTGGCTGTCAGCATATTGCAGGAAGTAAGAAGCAGGTTTAGATATAGAGCCTAGTCGTTGTTGTTCCATAGTTCAAGGAAAAGAACCTTGATTGCTTTTGCAAAAGCATCGTAGTTGGTCCAGAGCGCAGCTACTTTCCTTTTTCCGTTGTTCTTCCTAATTAGAAGTAGCAGTTGTTCGCTATCTGTGAGTATGAATGTTGGCATGCCGTCAACGCTTGAACGCGAGTATTTTGCTTTCTTCAGTTTCAGCTTTTCGATGAAGAAGCAGCTTTTCGGCGAGTAGTTTGTCAACAGTTCGACGTTAATGTTCTTTTTTGACAGTTTCTCAAGCTTGTCGAAGAGACCTGAGTGGTAGAAGTTTGTGATGTCTTGTTCTGACGTGAATGCGAGCACTTCCTTCGTTGAATTGTTGAGCAGTTCGTCTGCTTTCAAGCTAATTTGCTCCTCGCCTTCCAGTATCTGGAACACTTCTTTCCTTTCCTGCTCGTTTTCAGGTTTTGGCAAAGAGAGCCAAATGTCAACCAGACCTTCTTTTCTCCTTTCAAGAAGGTTTATCTTCATCTTCTTCGTTTCAATAAGTAAATTTAGTGTTTTCTCGAACGGTGTGGCCAAGAATTTCAAGGGTTTCTCGAAAACGGACGATATCAGCCCTTTCTTTTCCAGATCGCGCAGAATCCGGTATGTTTCGGTTCTGTGAAGCGACAAGGCCTCGGAAATCTCGCTTGCCTTGTGTTCGCCCGTTCTCGCAATATGAAGATAAACTCTAACCTCGTTCTTGGACAGCCCGAGCCCATTAAGAGCCTTCTCAACCGTTTCCAGAGACTTTGACGGCCCTTTGTCTACTCTCACGAATCTCCATAATCCAGTATTTTCATCATACAGCTTCGTGATGCCTTCAGGTTTCTCGACTGACAACTCCATTTTGATCCCTTGTTGCCTTACCCCTTGTTCCAGTTCTGATACAGAAGCCGAATCTACGCACAGTATATTTTATACTTCTGAATCCAAAATATGAATCAAGAATCCATATGCAAAATCTTAAAGCGAAGGCTGATGAATCAAGAATGGGGAGAAAGGAAAGTGCAAACGCGGCCAAATGCCACATTCAACATGAAGCGCCTCTTCTTACCCAAAAACAACCATTGGCTCAAAAGAACCATTCTCATCTTCAGCTTCATCCTGTTCGACTACGTCTCGACACTTGCATTCTGCCAGACACCGTATGAAGAAGCCAACATATACGCAAGAGCATTCATGACTTCTCTTGGAATACTGCCTGGCTTAACTCTATTCGTCCTAATAGCCAATCTGCCGGTCTACATGGTCTTGAGCGTTGACTCGCACGCTATCAGACTACCGCCGAAAATCGCTGTTTTCATTGAAGTGGCTGTCGACGCTTTTTTCGCGTGGTTTGTGGGTGGTTTACACTTCAGCGGAGGATCAAGTTGGTACTGGACCGTTTCTGCCCTGCCGCGCCAGGCTCTTGGCGCATTGCTGTACATGGTTATTGCGATTCCGTTTGTTAAACCTCACCGGCCCCGCTACGACAACTAGCGATCAGTTTGTGTGTCATAATCTGCAACATACTAACCCTCTTATCCAGCCCAACTCGATTAGTAAGCCAAACAGTCCACTGGAAACGCTTAAGGAGAATAAAGAATATGGGAGAGAATGTTCAACCCAGTCAGAACAAGGAACAGACACAGAAAGCAGAGGCCCAGACTCAGGTCGCACAACAGCCGGAAGTCTTCTGTCCAGTGAGTCTAACTGATGCATCACCTATTGGGTCCGAAAACTCGAAGGCAGAAATGGAACAAGCAATGCAGGAATTGCTGAAAACTGTGAACGAAGAGGGAGCACAGCTAACCCAATTTCTAGCCAATGAAAGCAAGCTAATCCTCGAAGTGTGCACTTCTCTTGCGGCAATTCTGAAAAAACTCGGAGCATCCTTCAACATCCCACCCGAAAACATACCATTCAAAAGAAAAGTCAGAAAAGCAGTTCTCAACAAAACTGGAGAACTAAC
>JBGOYR010000152.1:0-2790 GCA_041479765.1 Bathyarchaeia archaeon
CGTGACTCTGCGTCTCTGTAGACCCATATGGCAACGAGAATCCAAACGATGAACCAAACTATCGGTATTATGAGGCACATAAAGACACTAAGGCCTAGAAGTCCCAAACCCCACTCGTCTTGAGCTATCAGCAGCGGTATTATGTATTCCAGCAGCATTTTTTTCTCCTCTGTTGCCTTATTGTTGACATGCACTTATAAGATTTATTAATACAACGAGGAACCGCGAGTTTTCCGTCTAGGCTTGTCTTCTAGAGGAGTGATCTGTTGGAACCCTGTTGTTGCAGATATGAGTAGAGTTGCTTCATGTAGTTTTGCATGTTGTCCATGCGCTTGGTTAGTTCATCGATTTTGAGCTCAAGCTTCATTATCCTTTCACGAAGTTCAGTAACCTCTAAGCTTCTGTCAGACATGCTTTCAACCTTTTTATATTCTATCTGCTGTTGGCTATTTATCGTCTTCGCCCAGATGCGACACGTTCCTTCACTGCTTACCATGCACGCACCAACGGGCTTCTGCGGAACGCAAGCTTTCATAAAGAGTGGGCATTCATCAGGCTTGATCTTTCCGATCACAACAAGATGACACCTGCAGCCGGGAGGCGTATCCAAACCATGCTCGATCTTCACTTTGTGCTTTGAATGAGCGTCGTAACGTTCGTATTTCCGCCGAAGCGTGAATTTAGAGGACGTGATAGTGCCTAATCCTCTCCAGTTGCCATCAACAGGTTCAAAAACAGCCTGCATTAGTTCCTGAGCTTTGACATTTCCTTCCCAGTGGACAGCACGAACATACTCATTTTCAAGACGAGGCTTGCCTTCGCTTAGCTGCTTCAGAATCATATATATTCCGAACATGACGTCAAGAGGTTCGAACCCTGCTACAACGACAGGTACGCCATATTCTAGTGGGAAGATCTCGTAGGGTTTGAGTCCGATGATTGTGCTTGCGTGCCCCGGTGCAATGAGGCCGTTCAGGCTCAGGTCTTTCATTTCGACAAGCAGTTTCATGGCGGGTGGGATTAGTCTGTGAGAGATTAGAAAGCTCATGTTTCTAGGCGGCTTATTAATTAGTTCAACGGCAGTTGAGGGTGCCGTTGTCTCAAAGCCTACCGCGAAGAAGGCAAACTGCTTGTTTGGTTCCTTTCTAGCCATTTTCATGGCGTCGGCAACGCCGTAGACGACGCGCACGTCAGCTCCCTCAGCCTTGGCGTCAAGAAGTGACATCTTCGATCCAGGAACACGCAGAACATCGCCAAAACACGTAACCGTTACGCCTTTCTGCGCAACTTGTACAGCTTCATCGATTTCGGAGGCAGGAATTATGCAAACCGGGCAACCGGGTCCAGCAATGACTTCCACGTTTGAAGGCAACAGACTGCGGATGCCAAAGTGTGTTATCGTCCATTCGTGCGTACCGCAAACGTGGCAGATTTTGACCGTGCCTTTCTTGGGTGCGATTTCATGGATTTTCTTGGCTATGCGTCCTGTCAGTTCAGGGTCTCTGAATCTCAGTCTTTCAACCATTTTTCGGTCAACTTGCTTGGTCTTGTCTCGACTGTGTTTCTGCTTGCAGAATTTCGTTCCACAAGTTCAGGGTTTCCAAAGCCTCTTTCTCATCCAGAACCTGAATTGCGTATCCTGCGTGCACCAGAACATAGTCGCCGGCCTGAGCACTAACAAGAGTCACGTTAACCTCTCTGAGGACACCTTCGCCAAAGTCCACCTGTGCCTTGGCTTCCTTGACGCTTACGACTTTTCCCGGAATCGCCAAACACATGCCTATCTATCATTTACCAGAACTGGCGAAGATAAATCAATTATGGTTCAGTACTTGGAAAAGCCAACAGCAACTGACTGGCCAAAAGACACTCCGCCGTCACCAGCTGGAACAGCATCATGAACTAGAACCCGCAGACCTGCGTTCTCAACTATTCTCCGCACGCCATCTGCCAAGATTTCATTGCACGCTGCTCCGCCTGAAAAGCCTATAGTCTGGATGTTGTTCTCTGAAGCTTTTTCCAGTGCTAGCGTAGCAAGCCCCTTCGCAAGGTATGCGTGGGCATAGTATGCAAGATCCTCCTTTGAACACTTGCTTCTGTTCTCGAATATCTCAAGTAGCATCCGAGTCGTTTCGAGTGTGTTGCCCTTCATGTGTGGCTTGCGCTTGAGAATCGCCTTGCCTTTTCTCGCGACTGATTCAAGCTTCATGGCCGGTTCGCCCTCGTAAGTTCGCTCGTGGCAAACGCCAAGAATGGCCGCAACCGCGTCCAGGATTCTTCCGCAGCTTGTTGTTTCTGCCATACCTTTTCCTTTCCTCATCTGATGAAGAATCATCTTGATCTCTTCTTCCCCGTGCGGGAAGTGTTGCTTGTTCTCAAGAAGCCAGTCTTCTACGTTTGCCTGTTTGCTGAGTGCGCCCGCGGCGATTCTCAACGGATATCGTGTGGCAAGATCGCCGCCTACTAATGGCTGCTTCTCCAGATGGGCCACACGCTTGAAGCCAAAACTGTCTTGAGTGCACAAAAGTATCTCGCCGCCCCATGCCCCACCATCCGAGCCGTATCCATATCCGTCGCAACATATGCCGATCATCTCTTTCACATTGTGCTCTGCCATCAGTGCTGCAATGTGCGCATAATGATGTTGAACTTGAAAAAGCTGCCAGCCATTTTCCTCTGCCAGCTCCTTGGCGAGCGTTGTGGTTGTGAATTTTGGGTGCAGGTCGCATGCGATGGCTTCTACGCTACTGTTTGTAAGGTGGATGAGGTGTTTCGTGGTATCTTCGAGGA
>JBGOYR010000153.1:0-2748 GCA_041479765.1 Bathyarchaeia archaeon
CTCATATGAGTAGAATATCTACTTATATAAGCTTAACCCTATGTGTCTTGAGGGATGCAAAGATGCATCGACTTGGAAGCATGAAAATCGGAACAGTCCAGCTTTGGCTGCTCTTGCTACTCTCTGACAAACCAATGTACGGCTATGAAATCATCCGAGAGCTAGAACGAAGATTCTCAGGTTACTGGTCGCCTAAAACAGGCACAATATATCCCGCTCTTGAAAAACTCGAAGAAAACGGCCTCGTAACCGGACAAATAGAATTCAGAGATCACGGACCAGACAGAAAACACTACGCCATCACTAACAAAGGAAAGGAAGAGTTGAAATCCATCATGGCTCGATGGGCGAAAATGACCGAGATGATCGAAACCTACAGGGAGACTCATCAAGCCTTGTTCAAATTCAAGAAAGAGTGTGCAAAAACAGAAGCATCTGAGCTCCTCATAAGACTCGGAAAAGCTTTGAAGGGCCGCACTTTCGAGTTTAGTGATGTGTTTCCTTCAGAAGAGAAAAGACAAGCCACTCCAACACAACCAGTCTTTCTTAAGCTCCTTTATGCGAGGGAGAACCATAAGTACGAAATCCATTTGGAGCTTGAATGGTTGCCATCTGAAGTAGAGGAATCCTCCGAGACTTAGCCAAGTAAGCTGTCCAGGATTAAGGAAGGTTGAGTGAATCTTGTCTCACCATTGGGGCTACGTGAGCGCTGTTGTATCGGCAGTCCTGTTTGGGTTAAGCTCGACTCTGAACAAGATCGCGTTAGAGAATGTTCATCCTAGTGTCGTTGCTGGAATGATTTACTTCATCGGTGGCGTTTTCCTTTTCGGATTTCATCTGACTCCTTTGTGCGAGAGGGTTCTTTCTGCGCTTGACACTCGGGAAACCGAGTCCAAGATAACGGCGAAGGACTTGAGGGTTTTGGCTTCAGTCATTCTTTGCGGCTCAGTAATTGCGCCATTGTTGCTCTTGAATGGTCTAAGCCAGACTACGGCGATTAACGCATCTTTGCTTCTTAACGCCGAATCTTTGTTCACCGCTTTGATGGCTTTTGTGTTTCTCAGCGAACGAGGAGCAAGAAAAGAGTATCTGGGCATACTCATGCTGCTTATTGGAGTGGTTTTCGTGACCACAAACGGGGAGTTCCAGCGGCTCTCCCTAACAGAAAACATATTCGGCAACCTGCTCATAATAGGGGCTTGCTTGTTTTGGGGAATCGACAACAACCTAAGCAGGTTTCTCAGCAAGAAGCGAGACATCATACTGGTGACTGGGCTAAAATGCTTCATCGGCGGTCTGGCCTTGCTGATTATATCGTTTCTTGCCGGAATTGACTTCAGCATACCTCTGACTTCGCTGCCTTACCTCTTGTCTGTGGGAGCGCTCAGCATTGCATTTTCAATCCTCCTGTTTCTTTTCGCTCTCAGAAAGATAGGCTCAATGCGAACAGGAGTCATCTATTCCATGTCTTCACTCTTCGGAGTCGTTCTCGCCTTCATTGTCTTAAGAGAAACGTTCACCGCAATACAATTGGCAGCTGGGTTAATCATGCTCCTAGGCGTTTACGTCCTTTATCGGAACCAGAGATGAAGTAGGCTTGCTCGTGTCATACGCGCTACAGAGAAAGACGCTTTGAAGAGCAACAAGATAAAGCTTCATATCATTGAAGCGGTCAACGTTCCTAGGCGATTATATGAAAATACTCGTTGCTTACTATTCAAGGACAGGAACTACGAGGAAGGTCGCGGAAGCTATTGCGGGCATTCTGAAGTGTGACATTGAAGAAGTGATCGACAAGAAGAGCAGATCTGGAGCGTTAGGTTGGTTGAAGTCAGGCAGAGACGCAGGCTCAAAGAAGCTCACAACAATAGAAGAGACAAAGAATGATCCTGGCTTGTATGATGTCGTGGCAATCGGAACTCCTGTTTGGAATGGCACAATGTCAACGCCCATTAGAACATACATAGTACAGCATAGGGAAAGTTTCAAGAAAGTTGCTTTTTTCTGCACATAGGACGGTTCTGAGAAAAAGGCACTAGACGAAATGGAGTCTCTATGCGGCAAGACTCCAGTAACATTGCTTCAGCTGAACAGAAAGCAAGAAGTAGAAACGGAAGCATACCTCCAAAAAGCTAAGCAATTCGCCGACACGATAGAGCAAGCGCCAAGCTGAAGACTTTTGGATTTCACCAGACTCCCAATGATCCGAGCAAAGGCCGTTTGCCAGATTCTGCCGCACTATTGAACTGAAAAGAGATCAGTGGCTTCAACCTACGACGCAGACATGTCTAGGGGTAAAGTTTTATCCAACCAGCCAAAACTGACGACGGACTATGACGACCACGCCGAACGGCGACGACGACCACGAACCACGACGGAGAAAGGACAAAACACAGTCTTTTGCTGGATGGCTAAAAAACTGTATACTCGATTCAGATTATAGTAGATAGTCGGTATCAGGATAAGGTTTGGATACATGGAGAATCGCAGTACTTCTTAACTAGCTTCTGGTGGGCGCTTTGTCAGCTAGCAGGTAGCGGAGGGAAAAGTGCTTTATCATAAGGTCTGGTCTGTCCAGACTAATCACGAAGCTTTGTTCACTAGTAAGATTCGGTTGCCAATCTCGCCTAAGCTGAGTTAAAAGACGCGAGTAACTTGCGTATCCCTTGTGCAGCGACACCATTACGCTGTTCATTCCAAGTCCTTCCCCATTATTTGCAAAAATCACGGATGGTTGCTTCATAATCC
>JBGOYR010000154.1:0-2744 GCA_041479765.1 Bathyarchaeia archaeon
CAAACCTTTCTAGGAGCACAGACAGTGGATTTGTCTGGTCTAAGCTTCAGGTTTTCTTAATGCTTTCAGGTTCTTGTTGATGCTTTCCACTATGGTTGGGAGTTCCGCTATTGATGTGATCAGGTAGTCTGCGCCCGAATCTATCAGCTCTTTGGGCGAAGAAGCTCCTGTTGGCAGACCCACTGCGACTGCTTTCAATTCCTTAGCGCACCTCATGTCGACGCCTCCGTCTCCTACCACCATTGCCTCTCTCGGCTTCACTTTGAGAGCCTTAAACGCAGCTTCAAGGTGTTCGATGTTCGGTTTGACATACTTCACATTGTCTCTGGGAACCACACCGTCGAAATAGTCTCCAATCCTGAAATGCTGCAGAATGTATTCAGTGGATTTTCGACTGTTGATCGTGCACAAGCCAAGCTTCAGCCCCATCTTCTTCAAAGCCTTTAGTCCGCCCAGCACGCCAGGAAGCAGTCTAGTGTTCTTGGCAGCTTCAAACTCGTGCTTCTCAGCAATGGCCAAAGCATTTTCGCGGGCTTTACTTATGGCGCCTTCAGTTTTGCCGCTGTTCTTAAGGTAGATTTCTGTTTTCTTCAGCATTTCGAATATGCTTTCGTTCACAACCAGAACGGAAGGCGGCACTCCGATGCCGATGAGAAAGCTTCTGACTTCAACTCTTACCATTCGGTAGTCTAGGTTGAAGGCTGCTATAGTTCCGTCAAGGTCGAAGATTATTGCTTTGATCGCCATCAAGCTTTCACTTTGTTGGCTTGAAGCCTCTACATGTTTTGTGAGGGGATATACGTTGCGGTGAAGGCAAACTGAATATTCGAGCTATGTGCAGTATGCTATTGATGCTTGATGAGCTCTGAGGAATACTCAAGAGAGAAGCTTTGGCCTATCTTGGTTGAGGCGGTTCACGCTTTGGTACTGTATCCAAACCACAAGGCCTACACAAGAGACGTCATACTTCCCGAAAAGCCGGAAACAACGCCAGCTGAACTGGCTGTAAGGCTGAACCTGCCCTTGGGCGAAGCCCTCGTGATTCTATATGAGCTGACGGCAGAAAGAATGCCGAAACCCTGACCGTTATCTCAGGCGCTTCTGGAGAACCTTGTTCAATCGCATGTCCTGCTTGTGCTTTGTTTTGCACGGATGCCCTTCTGCCCTGAATATCTTGAGCTCTTTCAGGGTGGCAGTCACGGACCATATCGTTCCCAGCTTGATCTTCTCCTGGTGTGAACACACATATCCGCTATGGTTCGCCAGTATCCTTTGTGCACCTTCGAGGCCGATCTTTCCATTCTGTTGTTTGATGGTTTCGTAGATCGTAGTGTATCTGGGTATCGAATCCCAATTGGAGCGATTTCTTTCACTCAAGTCTTCCATTTCCTGCATTTCAGGATGCAGAAAGTGATTGGTGCAGACTATGAGGTTGTCCTTTCCTTCAGGCTTGCGGACGCGCACCCTTTCAGGCGAGGCTTCAACAACTGCCATGCCGCCTTCTCTGTCGGACAATAGGAAATTGCTTGCGTTCGACAAACGTATGCCTGAAAGCATTCGGAGAGCCTCTTCTACGTTGGCGCACTTGTCAAGAACACATCTCAGCGCGAGGCAGAAGCTGATGCCAGGCTTGACCGTCTTGCCTTCCACACCAGTCATCCCGATTGCCAGACCCTTCTCGTTTATCCCGTCCTCTCGTCCTATGAACACATCCGTATGGCCAAGACTGAAATAGCCGTCCTTGGGACACGTAAGATAGCTTTCTGCATATTTCTTGAAACTGTAGAAAAAGTCGTAGTTTCGACCAAACACGACGTCGTTCTCGCTTACGACTGCAAATACGCTGCATGAAGGAGTCACTTTGAATGCCCCGATGCCGAACATGAAGGCGGAGGCCTGCTCAAATGTTGTGTGGCATGCTTCGGCGAACCCCTGGATCTCCTCCAGCACTTCGGGGAAGACGCGCTTCACTTCTCCTTCGCTCTCTCTTCCAAAATCAAGCTTTTTGCTTGACTGCTCTTCCAATCGGAAACCATGCTTGTACAGGATCGTCCCATACTTGTAGCCCATGTCATGGTAATTGCCTTTTGTGGTTGGATGAAACATGAAACATCGTTCCTCTCTCTGCAATCGTATGTAGTCGCTGACATAACTGTTTCCAGCGCTTGTAGCGGTTTTTTTCGCTGATTGGAGACTTTTTGTGCCAAGGAGCAAGTTTATTTGCTCAAAGGTAATACGCTTAGCGAGTCAGAGGCGCTTGAGATGAGCGAGTATGCGAAGACGGAGAAGCTTTTGAAGGCATTTGCTGACAAGTCGAGGCTTCAGATACTTGAATGTATACGGAAGGGCGTCTCCAACCCAGGCGAGATAGCAAAGAAGCTGAACAGGCACCGTTCCACGATTGAAAAACATCTGCGAGTGCTTTTGGTTTCGAGAATCGTTGAGAAGGTTCCTTCACTGACTGAAGGTGGCCAGCTTTCAATCCGCTACAAGATACGCGACAAGGCAACCGAGCTCTTGGCCAATATTCAAGAGGCCTGTGAGAAGTTCTAGACTATCTGAACGCTTGATGCCTTGAACGCCAAGAATACCTCAGCGTTGAGGCCGAGTTCCATCTCATTGAAGGACCGCTTGGTTATCTGCACCGTCACAAGCTTGCCAACGTCAACTCTGAGCCTCACCAGCGAACCCGAATCTGAGATTTCGATGATCTTACCTTTGAACGCGTTTCTCGCACTGGATGC
>JBGOYR010000155.1:0-2732 GCA_041479765.1 Bathyarchaeia archaeon
ACAAAATCAAAGCTGTAATTGGAGGCACTCATATGCTGGAATATTCAGAAGAAGACATTGGGCATGTAGGAGAGATCTTGGAAAAGGTCTACGGAACTCCTGAACTGTACCTGAATCATTGCACTGGAAAAAGAGCCATTGAGCAGCTGAGATGCAAGTTCGGGCCAGAAATAGTCCGTGATTGCCACGTGGGCACAGAGCTGTTTTTCAAGATTTAACGCACTTGGCGAGTCCGCCGGCGTGTGTGTGGCTTTGGATTTTCGCAGTTCTATGGCCAGTGTCAGGTCTTCAAAAAGAATGTTTTCTCAAGGCTGAAATGGTTCATTTTCCAGATCCATCGCAATCAATAGGATGCATGATTTGGGAATCTGGTTTAATAGTGGCAAGCCAAGTACTGGTTTGGGTTGTGTTTGAGTGCATCAGCATGACCGCTACGACACCAGTAGGAAGCATCTTGGAATAGCCTTGGGCATAACCATGTTCTTCTTCATCGTCGAGCTGATAGGTGGCTATGTGACTAATAGTCTTGCTCTTTCGGCTGATGCGTGGCACATGCTTAACGACGCCACCGCGTTGGTCTTCGCGTTTGTGGCGGCGTGGGTTGCTGCGCGACCGAACGACGTCAAGAAGACTTTCGGGTATTATAGGGCTGAGATTCTGGCGGCGTTTCTGAACGGTATCTTCCTATGGGTAGTAGTCGCCTACGTATTCTACAGCGCGTACGAGAGAATCACACACCCAGCAACCGTAGCAACCTCAGAAATGCTAATCATAGCAATCGTAGGCCTAGCCGTAAACGGTCTGTCAGCATTTACTCTCTCACGTTCGAGAAGCGAAAGCCTGAACGTCCGGGGCGCATACCTTC
Source organism: Bathyarchaeia archaeon (assembly GCA_041479765.1). GTDB lineage: Archaea > Thermoproteota > Bathyarchaeia > Bathyarchaeales > Bathycorpusculaceae > DATKKK01. Next base: position 866 of record JBGOYR010000155.1, read on the forward strand.
ACGTTGTTTCTGACACTCTGAGTTCAGTAGGCGTCATCGCTGCTGGTTTCATAATGCTCTTCACGGGCTGGTATCAAGTAGACCCTCTGTTCAGCATGATTGTAGGCGCACTCATCTTCTACGGAGCCACCAAACTGATCCGCGAATCAGTCAACATCCTCCTAGAAGGAGTCCCAACCGGCATAGACGTAAGCCTCGTTGAGAAAAAAATACTAGAACAGAAAGGCGTCAACGAAGTACACGACCTCCATGTGTGGTGCATAACTCCGTCCAGAATCTGCGCATTAAGCTGCCACATCGTCATAGACAAGAATGCAGACAGAAAGAAACTGACCTGTGACTTGATCACCATGCTAGACGCGGAATTCGGCATAGACCACACCACCATCCAACTAGAAGACGAAGGCTACCCCAAAGCAGGCAGCGAACACTAAGCTCTCAAAAAACACTAGAGCCTTGAAACTGCCAGAAATCTTGAAACACCAGCTATTCAGAAAGATTGAACCCATGTGTAGAAGGGGTCAAAACGTCTTGGAGCAAGAGGGCTCAGCAGGCTGAAAACAGGGTGAAGGTGGGATTGCACCTTCTTCGCATCGAGGATGAATCCTCGAACTACTCTGTCGGCTTCATTCCACAGACCTTCACACTTGCAACGGCGTTCGCAATATCCTTCACGGTTTCAGAAGTCCAGCCGAGCTCCGCCACAGCCGCCTTCGCAGTTGGGTCATTAGCCATGTATTTGACTGGGAAATGCGACTCTTCTATCACCTTGACCTGTTCGAAACCTGCCTTTCTTATCGTCTCTAGATACTTGTTCTTCATCATTGCCCCTGAAAGACAGCCAACGTATGCCTCCACGCTTTTCTTGACAACTGCCGGAAGGTCCTTCAACTGCACAATGTCCGAAACCATCAGTCGACCACCAGGTTTCAGCACTCGAAAAGCCTCCTTGAAAACTCTAGGCTTATTTGCGGAAAGATTGATAACGCAGTTGGAAATCACTACGTCAACGCTATTGTCCGCAGCAGGTAGGTTCTCGATCTCGCCTAGTCGAAATTCCACGTTTTTCCGTTTAGCCCTTTTTGTATTCTCGCGTGCTTTGTCAATCATTTCGGGCGTCATATCTACACCGATGACCTTGCCCTTTTCGCCGACCTTGTTTGCTGCCAGGAAACAGTCGAGCCCGCCACCAGAACCCAAATCCAAGACAGTCTCTCCTTCCTTCAACGAAGCCAAAGCCACAGGGTTGCCGCAGCCCAAACCCATGTTCGCTCCTTCAGGAACCGACTCAAGCTCTTCATCGTTGTAGCCGATGCTTTTGCTGATTTTCTTGCTCAAATTGGGAACGTTGTCAGAGCAAACCGAAGAACTGCAGCACGAGCCTTCCCGTTTGGCCATTTTTGCATAGCCCTTTCGCACGATCTTCTTGATTCTGTCTTCTTCCACGTTCTTCACCTCCTTCCCCTACTTCAACACATCCTTAAGCATAGGTCCCAACATCTTGCCCACGGAATCTCCAAGCTTCTCCGCCTTGACTATGACGATACAGCAGATTTTGCCATCGCGTTCACAACCGATCAACGCAAGCTTGTCATTCGGCTTCAAGCCAGCCCTTTCTCTGACATCCTTCGGCAGTACAATCTGCCCCTTAGCGTCAACACTCACCACAGCGGCAACGTTGCAGCATCCTCCAGCATCATTCACCATCTGTTTTCACAATGCAAAGTAATACGTTTCGGAATATTTAAACTCATCCAACTTTTCGGAATTATCAGAAGATTCTTTCACACGCAAGTCTAAGACATGCCCAAAATGGAGCCTCGAGCGGGCGTCGATCCCGCGACCTACAGCTTACAAGGCTATCGCT
>JBGOYR010000156.1:0-2690 GCA_041479765.1 Bathyarchaeia archaeon
AGAAGAAGGCGAAAAGCCAGGTTAGATGCGAAAGTTGAGGCTTGGGTCATCTCTCCGGAGGATTTCATAGTGAACAAGTTGGCTAGGCCTGACAGAGGCGTCATTGACGAGCAAGATGTAAAAAGTGTTCTAGTCAGACAAGAAGGCAAACTGGACGAAGAATACCTTAAGAGAAGAGCCAGAGAAGCCGGGGTGCTTACCCTTCTGGAGAACATCGACGCTCGCTAAAATATGTGAACCTGAACCCATTTGAATGCGAGTACGTCATAGGCAGGAATATCGATTCTCTGGAGCTGTCGCATAGTTTCACTGTGCGCTATCGCTGGAGGAAAGTTTATAAAATGGTGGAATGACGTGTTTAGTGGCGAAATAGTTTGGAAACTGGTGTTGAAGTCAAGAAGGTGGATGCTCAGGGTCGTCTTATTTTGCCTGCAGATTGGCGTGAGGCTGAAATCGGCGAGAGTCGGGAGCTGTACATCATCAAGAGAAAGGGGTACTTGAAGATAGTTCCCAAGCGTCGCGTTGACTTGACTGAAGGCTTTGACAGGGTTGATTTGGGCGTGGAAGCTATTGGAAGCTGGAGGCAGTTTGAAAAGAAGCTCTATGAGGCGAGCAAAGAATGAGGTTCTTGGATGCTAACGTGTTCATTTATGCTTATTACAGGCCGAGGAAGCAGTTGGCTCAGAAAGAGAAGCAGATGAAGGAGTACGCTAAGAAGATAATTAGCAACGTGTCTCAGGGAAAGGAAGAAGTGATGATGACTGTTGTTCACGTGTCGGAGACAGTGAACATTCTCAAGCACGGTATGCCGCTGGATCAGTTGACCAACATTATTCGCGGATTGTTCATGCTAGATAATGTGAAGATAGTGGGCGTGACTCGGGAAGCATATTTTGCTGCAGCAGAGTTGGGGGATGATTTAAAGCTTGAAGCTAATGACGCGTTAGCCGTCGATGTGATGAGGCTGAGCGGTGTAAAGGAGATTTATTCGTTCGATGAAGACTTCAATCAAGTAGAAGGCGTAATAAGGCTTCCAAAACTGTGAAAGTCGAGGAAAGGCTCAGAGTCATTTCAGTTTGGGCCGTTCTTCAAGTTGTATGTGATCTATCTATTTTGGATGCCATATGACATACTTAAGATGTCAATGAATATGCTGATGTCTGCCACTGCGTGTTTTAAATAGTTTTGTTTGCTGATAAGATCTTATGCCTGTCGAAACGATAGAGTTTGCTGATCTTGAGAAGGCTCTCTCGAGGAAGCATGTTTCGTTTAGGGATTATTTTGCTTCTGAGGTTGGTAAGGTTTACGTGGTCTGTATCAGTCGGGACGGTTGCCCTGTTTGCGTGAAGCAGAAGCCGAAGGTTGACCGGCTGGCTAAGGCGTTGGCTGGGAAATATGGTGGCAAGGTTGTTTTCGCTCGGGTTCATGTTAAGTATTCTCCTGAGCGGAATGAGGAGTCATTGCGAAGTAAAGATGTGTTTGGTCACTATTTCTATCCGGCGAACTTGGTTCTTGTGAGGAGCAGGGACCGGGGTGTAGTGGAGTTTTATCGGGTTTCGTCGCCGCGGATGAGTGAGCTTGAGCGGAATATTCGTTCAGCTGTTGAGGTGGCGAAGATGTTTGAAGAAGAAAGTCATTGAATGAAGAAGATGCAGCTTGAACTAACGTGTGTCAGAGGCTAGCATGTCACAAGTGTAGGTTTTGTGGCTGGTGAGGGCAATCGTTACAGCTTGGCGTCTTGTTTCATTTGTTTTTCGAACAGAAGGAGCCGCATCTTCCATCTGAGCTTGGGCACTTTCTGTGCCTCGAACGCCTTTTCAAACTGCGTCTGCATAGTGCACACTGTGGCATTGAGGCTCATGTCTAACGCTATTTTCAGGTGGTTTTTGAAGTGGGCCACAAATTCATTTGTATCTGAGGCGTAGATCGTGAAGCTCCACCATTGGGTTTCTGGTTCTCGTCTCGCATGTCCAAGAGAGAATGATGTCAGTGTGTCCGGTTTTTTTCTGACGTAGAACTTGTGGTCTTTTCCGATTTCCTTGAAGCCTGTAAATGTTCCGTCTAATGCTTTCCAGTCATAGATGAGAATGCCGTGTGGGATCAGATCTGGATTAGCTCTGGGGATCTCGTTGGCCTCAGATGGCGTCGTTTCTCTCATTGTGGTTCGGATGTGCGTAGTTTCTGCAATTGTCTTCAGATTTTCATGCCAGAAGACGCTCATCTTGAAAAGCCGATTGAAACCCGCCATTCTTGCGAGTTTTATTGAGGCGCGGTTGTTGCTGCCTGTGGTGTATCGAAGTCGCTTGACCTTGAGGGTTTCGCCTAGGCTGAGAAAGTGTTGGGTGAGCATGTCTGCATAGCCTTTTCTTCTGTAGTCAACGTGCACTCGGAGGCCTTCCATCCATCCTGTCTTTCCGCGGTCAACCAGCCTTAAATTGCCTACAGCCACTATTCGGTCGTCAGCTTCGACGCCGTAGGTGTGGCATTTTGGGTCTGCGAGCCATTCGTCAATTACGGATGGCAAGTAGTCGTGGCCGCCCCAGATCTTGCTTGAAATCTCGAGTATGTCCTCTCGGTCAGACGAGCGCACTTTTCGAACTGTAGTTGGGGCTTCCTTCAACTGTTTCCCTCCATCCTGCTGCTTGTACGCTTCTGAAGGGCATGTGTTGTTTATACGGTTTCTGGAGATA
>JBGOYR010000157.1:0-2685 GCA_041479765.1 Bathyarchaeia archaeon
CGACATGAAGTCACCCGAAGCCAAAATACAAGAAGTCGTTGAACTACCCCACTCTTCACCAGAAAAAACGAACAAAATATGCGTCATTGCTCAGGGCGAACTGGCTCTAAAGGCAAAGAAAGCTGAAGCAGATCGCGTCATCGAAAGGGCTGAACTCGAAAGCCTCGCAGGCAAAAAGAAAGACTTGAGGAAAGTCGCTAATGATTATGATTTCTTCATAGCTGAGGCACCGTTGATGCCTCTTGTTGGCAAGACCCTTGGTCCGGTTCTAGGTCCAAGAGGAAAAATGCCTATTGCTGTCCCGCCTCAGGTGGACATAGTGTCTCTCATGGCGAAGCATCGCAAGACTATCGTGGTAAGAATGCGTTCACAGCCGATCATACTGTGTCGCGTTGGCGTGGAAAGCATGAAAGAAGAGGAATTGGCTGAAAACATTCAGACAGTCTTAAGGGTTTTAGAGGGCAAGCTTAAGCGTGGAACCAAGAACATCAAGAACCTCTACATCAAAACAGCCATGGGCGCTCCAGTGAAAGTGAAAGCCTAGAAGAGTGGGATCTGATGCCGTCGCAACAAGTCTTGCAGGAAAAGATGGGCGAAGTTCAGGAAATAGCCCAGCTTGTGAAGCAACACAAAGTCATCGGGATCGCCAGCCTGCAGAAGGTCAGGGCGACACAGCTTCAAGCCTTCAAAAAGAACCTGCAAGGCAAAGTCTACATGCGCGTCATAAAAAACACACTGATGCGAAAGGCAATCGAAGAAAGCGCCAAAGAAAAACCTGACCTCAACAAGCTCCTGGATCATTTGACTGGCTCGAACGTTTACTTATTAACAGACCTGAATCCTTTCAACCTGGCGCTGACGCTGGAGAAAGGCAAGGTCAAGACCACAGCAAAGTCCGGCGACACAGCCGCCTTTGACGTCGTTGTTCCTCAAGGAAACACAGGACAACCGCCTGGTCCCATGATCAGCCAACTGAACGCAGTTGGATTGCCAACCCGAATCGAAGCAGGAAGCGTCTGGGTAAGCAAGGACACACTAGTCGTGAAGAAGGGTGAAACCATTTCACAGAGACTCGCGAGCGTTCTTTCAAAACTCGGAATAAAACCAGTCGAAGCCGGACTTGCAATGCGAATCGCATTCGACGAAGGCCTGATAATCACTGGGGAGCAGCTTAAGATAGACATAGACGGCACTAGGAAAAGCGTTGAATCAGCCTACGCAGATGCTTTTGCGTTGTCCCTGAGCGTCGCCTATCCGACAGCTGACAGCGTGGTGGCGCTTCTCCAAGTTGCCCATCGCGAGGCTTACGCGCTTTCAGTAGGCGCCGCAGTGCCCACGAAAGACACGATTTTGGATTTGATCAGGAAGGCACACATGGAGATGCTAAGTTTAAGTAGTAGAGTGCCTACTGTAGAGGAAAAGAAAGCGCCAACGGAGAAGGCTGAAAAAGGTTAAAATATCCGAATGGAGAGGTGAAAGAGGTATGGAATACATTTACGCTGCAATGCTCCTTCACAAGGCAGGCAAAGAAATCAACGAACAAAACCTATCACAAGTTCTTACAGCAGCAGGAATAAACACTGACGCCATACGCGTAAAAGCCCTAGTAGCTTCACTGGCAGAAGTCAAAATCGACGAAGCAATCAAATCCGCACCAACCATGATGGCCGCACCCGCAGCAGCACCAGCAGCAGCGGCACCAGCAACAGAAGCAAAACCAAAGGAAGACGAAAAGAAGAAGAAAGAAGACGAAAAAGCCAAAGAAGAAGCAGCACTCGAAGGACTAGGCGCACTATTCGGCTAAAACATTCTTTCTTGTCCCGTTTTCTCCATTCACGTTAAAGTATCAGGAATCTGTTGGTCTTTATTCTATTGCTTGGTAAGGTGACCATTGTTGAAAGCTACTGCTGTGGCTCACCCGATTCAAGGGTTGATCAAGTATCACGGGTTGAAGAAGCCAGAACAAAGAATCCCTTACCATGATAGCATATCGGTTTGTATCGAAGCTCTTACAACCATGACCACGGTGGAGGTTTCAGACAAGCTTGTGGAAAACGAGATAGTCATCAACGGTAAGATACCCTCTGGAAAAGATAGACAACGCGTGGAGAGAGTTCTTGACGTTTTGAAAAAGCGGGCAAGGTTCTTAGGTGGTTTCAAGACGGTGTCCGAGAACAGTCTTAAGACGGGTAAGGGGTTGGGTTTTTCCGCTTCAGGTTTTGCAGCTTTGGGTCTGGCGGCTTCCGAAGCGCTTGGCTTGCACCTTGACGTGGTGGAGCTTTCTGAAATTGTGCGACTGGGAGCAGGTTCTTCGACCAGAAGCCTTGCAGGAGGCTTCGCCATCTGGTATGCAAGCAAAAACAATAAGTCTTACGCTGAACAGTTGAGAACCGCCCGAAACATGGATTTTTGCATGGTCATCGTTCCCATTGCTTCAGACGCAAAGACAGATGAGGCACATGCTGAAGTGCTCAGTTCTCCCCTGTTTAAGGCGAGGCTGAAGGCTATCAGTTGTCTGCTTGAGGCTATGAAAGAAGCTATCGGAAAGGGCGACACTGCTACCATAGGACAGTTGGCAGAAGAAGACACACTTAGCCTTCACGCCATCACAATGACGGGCAAGTCGCACATGGTCCTTTGGGAACCAGACACCGTCCGGATCATAAAAGAGGTCATTGGAATGAG
>JBGOYR010000158.1:0-2652 GCA_041479765.1 Bathyarchaeia archaeon
GGTTTCCAGTTCTATTTTGCGAGGCTTGTCATCTATCTTAGCCATGAACGTGTTCTGTGCTGTTTTTGTCAGCTCAACTTTGCGTGTTTTTCCTTCAATCACGGCTTCGTAGCTAGGCATTCTAAGCGCCTCTCTCCACATTGATCTGACGTCCGGCAAGCACCCATGGCGACACTGCTCCTTCTGGCCCGGCAGAAGTTATGATTAAGGCTTTCAATCCGTTTGAGCCAGAAAGGTACGTGGCCACTGCGGCTGAGAGTGCCGCTACCTCTTCGAGTTCCTCAAGCTTTTCCGGCGGAAGAGCAGTCTTAGCGTCTTCACGTTTCGCTTTGCGTTTCTTGAAGAACTCTAGGGCGATCTGCGGAAACAGCGCATAGGTTATTTTGTCTTCTTCGCTTTCGATGTAAGGCTTCACGCCGTCCGGAATCTTGTCTAGGGCTGGTTCCAGCTGGTCAGCTGGTCGAGTGGTTATTGGTTGCTCGTCGCCGATGATTTTCTTTCTGATCTTTGGATCAATCAGTCCTGGCGGTTTTCCGTACAAGCCCTTGACGTAGTCTTTGATTTCCTTCGGAATTATGCTGTAACGTTTGCCCGAGAGGACATTCATGACGGCTTGGATGCCCACAAGCTGGCTCGTTGGCGTCACGAGTGGCGGATAACCCAATTCCTTTCTGACCTTGGGCACTTCTTCAAGAACTTCGTTAAGCCTATCCAAAGCCTTCTGCTCGCGCAGTTGCGAAAGCAGGTTGGAGAACATTCCGCCTGGGATCTGATGAACGATTATTGATGCATCCACCCGTTCTGCCTTTGGGTCGATCAGTTTGAGAGGATCGAAGTATTTCTCGCGTACCTCGCGGAAGTATTGTGCGATCTCGTTGAGGAGCCTGCTGTCCAGTCCAGTGTCGTATGGCGTGTTTTTCAGCGCAGCCACGACTGATTCGACTGGCGGCTGGCTCGTGCCCCACGCTAACGGCGAGAAGGCAGTGTCGAGTATGTCTACTCCTGCTTCGCATGCTCGGTAGTAGGTCATCATAACCATGCCGCTTGTGCTGTGGCTGTGAAGGTGCACAGGCAGGCCGAGCTCTTTTTTCAATGCGGTTATCAGTTCATAGGCAGGCTGTGGCGCAAGCATTCCAGCCATGTCCTTGATGCAGATTGAGTCGCAGTCTAGACTGGCTAAGTCTTTGGCGAATTCCACGAAACGCTCCACAGTGTGAACTGGGCTTATGGTATAGCTGATTGTGCCTTGAGCATGTTTGCCTGCTTTCTTGACGCTCTTGATGGCAACTTCCATGTTTCTGATGTCGTTCAACGCGTCGAAGATGCGGAAAATGTCAATGCCGTTTTCGGCTGCTTTCTCAACAAACTTTGCCAGCAAGTCATCGGGATAGTTGCGGTAGCCTACAACGTTCTGCCCGCGCAGAAGCATCTGAAGAGGCGTGTGTTTCACGTGTTTCTTGAGTTGGCGGATGCGTTCCCATGGATCTTCATTCAAGAACCGTATGGCCACGTCGAACGTGGCTCCACCCCAAGCTTCCAGACTGAAAAAACCCACATGATCAACCTTCTCAGCAATCTTCACCATAGTTTCAGTGCTCATGCGCGTGGCCATGAGTGATTGATGGGCATCTCTGAAAGTTGTGTCTGTTATACGCACAGGCTTGCGTTGCAAAGTAGCTCTAACCCCTGTATATGTAGGTTGAATTCGAGAATAGAATGGTTTGGTGAAGGCGTATTAAATCATTTAGGTACTTGAAGACTCGATTGGCCGTAGTAGTTTCCGCGTTTAGATTGGCAACTGGCATGCGCTTCCCAATCGTTTAGGTGTGTGTGGGCTCTGGGCTTTGGGAGGGTGTGGGTAATGTGCTGAGCCTAGTCGATGCCCGGAAAGGTTATGGAAGGAGGGGAGACCAAGCAAGCCAAAAAAGTGTTGCGTGATGTTTTGGTGTCAGAACAGGATTTCGTCACTCATTTTGACTCTATCTTTTTCGATTTGTACGCCTTCTTTTTCAACGAGTTTTCTTCTGGCTTCTGCCGCTTTTTTCTCTCCGCCAAATCTGCCGTCGGATCTGACTACGCGATGACACGGAACGATTGGGTGAAGCGGGTTCTTATGCAAAGCGTTGGCGGCGGCGCGATAGGCACGTGGCCTGCCGACTTTTTCTGCTATTTTCTTGTACGTGCTGACCTTTCCTTTTGGAATTCTGAACGTTACGACTAGGACCTTCTGCTCGAATTCCGTTTTGTCTGACAAGAAACGGACAACGTCCTCTTCCGTTTCGACTTCGCTTTTCTTCATTGTCTTCACTTCTTAGCCAGCGGCTGACCCTTCTCTGACTACGGCGTCATTTCTTGATCAGCGAAAGGAGCACGTTTCTAAATTCCTTTCTGAGCTCTTGCGCCGACGGCTGCACATGAGGCGTCTGGGTTGTTGCTCCGGAATGCGTTTGGCCATGTGCGTAGGTACTCGGTGAGAATGCTCCATTTTCTGTACGCGCGTGAAGTGGCAGGATCAAACGGTGGGCATTCCTGCAGGTAAGCTTTCTGCCATTTCTCTGGCCATTGCTCCAGTTCGTAAGGCGAGTCTTCCTAACCTACGTACATCATCAAGGTTCCTTCCGGACCTATCACGTCAAGCAAAGCTCGGATGAC
>JBGOYR010000159.1:0-2643 GCA_041479765.1 Bathyarchaeia archaeon
AGTGCTTGATCATATCTGTTGCCATTTTGAAGGCGGCAAAGAATGGTATCAGGAAATCACATCTGATCAGTTCCGTTTCGCTAAGCTACGAGCAGTTTGTCAGATACACCAGTTTTCTCAAGTCTCAAGGCTTTATCACAGAGGACAAGACTTTCTATCGAACCACGAACAAGGGCCTAGGATTGATAGAGGAATTTGAGTCCTCGCCATTAATACGGGGTATGTTGACCGCTTGAAACCTGATCGACACGTGCTTTCTTCCCATTTTTCTGTGTGCTCAGTCCGTTCGTAGCTTCAGTAAAGGCTTTTAGTGTTGGAAGACGATTCCTGCATGTCGATGAGCGCTATGATTCTGGGGGAAGTTGAAAGGCGCCTGCCGGAACAGATTCGTGTCTCCTTAGGCTCTGCCGTTGTCATGGGACTTGCGGAAGGAAAACTTGATGCTCAACCTAGCACTGCCTATTTGATGACATACCGAGAGAACAAGTGCGCTGCGAACTGCGGTTTTTGTCCACAAGCCAGAGGAAGCAGGAGCAGAGCAGACATGTTGTCAAGAGTTTCTTGGCCAGTCTTCCCTACAGAACAAGTGATTAACGGATTAAGAGAAGCAGTCAATAGCATGCTTGTAAAACGTGTATGCGTCCAAGCCCTAAACTATCCCGAAGTCTTCTCGCACCTGCAGAGCCTAGTGAAAGTCATCTATCAAGAGATGAAAGTCCCCCTCTCGATCTCATGTCAACCCCTGAACCGCGAAAACATAAAATCGCTGGCCGAGGCTGGAGCAGAAAGGATAGGAATCCCGTTGGACGCTACCACCCCAGAACTGTTTTACAGGATAAAGGGAGTGCTTGCTGGTGGACCATATAGTTGGGAGAAACAGTTCGAGCTTCTCAGGATCGCTGTCAGCATTTTCGGGAAGGGCAAAGTTAGTACGCATTTAATCGTTGGATTAGGTGAAACTGAAGAAGAAATGGTCAAAGCGATTCAACAATGCGTCGATATGGACGTTCTTCCAGCACTTTTTGCCTTCACACCCATTCAGGGCACGCCATTAGAAACTTGGCGTCAACCTTCAATCCAGAGTTACAGGCAAATCCAGACTGCCAGACACATCATCCTCCTCAAGATTGCCAGATCCGACGACATGCTCTTTGACAGCGAAGGTCATCTGGTCGAATTCGGCGTGGAAAAGAAGATTCTTGAGCAGCTTATCCAGAATGGACTGCCCTTCCAAACATCTGGATGCCCAGACTGCAATCGCCCATACTACAATGAGAAACCAAGCGGTCCCATCTATAACTATCCAAGACCGTTGACCAGAAAAGAGCTTTCCAAAACGAGAGAGGAATTGTCCTTGCCTGAGGCGTGAACATTTGAGTGAGTTATACTTGCTGGATACAAGTGTTACTGAGACAAACTCGATAAAGCTCAGATTCATGGACGCTGACGGCAGAACCGTTGAAATCATCGATGAGAAGTATCGACCTTATTTTCTAACTACATCTCCTTTGACGGAAGAGGACAGGGAAATAGTCAAGTATTTTAGCGGCGAAATCGATGTAACAGAAAAAACCGAATTGTTCACCGGCGAAAAGAGGCTATTCGAGAAGATTTTCTGGCCTAACCCCAGAGTCGCTTCAAAAGCGGCTGAGAAGTTCAGTCGTTGCTGGGAAAAGGAGATCGAGTTCCCAAAATCATACGTCTATGACAAAGGGCTAGTTTTCGGAGCACTTCATTCTGAAGACGACCAGAAACTGACCCTCAACCCACCAGATGAAGCAAAAGAGAGATTCATAAGAACCTTCGGAAAAATGGAACAAGAAGACCCGCTGAAGTACGCTCAGATTGCCTACTGGTTCTTCTTGCTCAATCAGCCGATTCCGGCAATCAATCCTGAACTATTCAATGCGAAGGAAACTGAGCCGGAGAAGGTTTATGCTGCATGGATGCTTTCGAGAACGGCGAACATTCCTTTGGTCGAGGCGTTCAGCAGCAAACATGTGAGCAACTGGATAAAGGCTATTATTCACACTCATCTGAGGAAGAACAACATTTTGATCCCAACTGCTGAAGAACTGAGAAAGGGGTTGGCTACGCATGGGGTCACAGGAGCCTTAACCGTATCGCCAAAAGCAGGCACCTATTTCAATACAGTGGTCTGTGATTTTGAAAGCTTGTACCCGAGCTGTATTGACAGCTTCAATCTGTCGTATGAGACAGTTGATTGTCAGCATTTAGAATGCAGAAGCAACAAAGTCCCTGATGTTGAAAGCCACGTTTGCACAAAGCGAAGAGGGTTCTATTCCATTCTTGTGGGCGCTCTGAAGGAACTGCGTATCAAAATCTTCAAACCGATGTCAAAGGACAAATCCCTGCCAGAAGGGGAAAGAAAGGTTGCCGACGCTGCTGCTAAGCTGATGAAGCTTCTTCTGGTTTCAAGCTACGGCGTCACAGTCAGGATCCACGGGCTAGCATGTCCGCCCCTTGCCGAGGCAATCACTGGTTATGGCCGCTATGTATTGCGCGAAAGCTGGCGATTAGCTGAAGAAAACGGCTTGCGCCCGCTTTATGGTGACACGGACTCACTGTTCTTGGATGATGTTTCATCTGAGCAGATTGAGTGGCTGATCAAAACGATCAAGC
>JBGOYR010000160.1:0-2606 GCA_041479765.1 Bathyarchaeia archaeon
CCATTTCTAACTTCGTTGATTATTGCGTATATTTTGCCTACGAGCAGATCCCTCAAGTCAAGAAGCTCTTTCGCTCTCTTCCGCTCTTGCGGCGAATAGAGAGGCTTCTGTGAAAGACCTTTTTCCTTGAGATCGGATTGATACATCTCTTCATCAAAAGCTAATTCACCTTCAACGTGCGCTCTTCGCACATTGTCGTTCTGCAAAGTGGCTGTCTTAGACACAGGCTCTCTGGGAGATTCACCAATAAAGTCATTGTGTGTGGTGGTAAAGTTTTATCTAAGGTTTTTGATGACGCATTTCCGGTAATAGGGATTGCGATGACGTTGGATAGGTCGAGTCAGCGACGCGGGAGAACATAGTTCATCTTGATTAAAAGAACAAGAACGCCCCAAATCACAGTGTTCTAGTTCTACCAATTTGAAGCTGCTTAGAGACAGAGTATTGCCTCGATAAAAAACGAAAATTGCCATTGATATTAATTCACGCGAAGAGGACTTGCGGTTTTATTGCAGTTGTCTTTTGATTGCTTCTTTTAGCGCTGGGAGTATTTCGTAGATGTTGCCGACTACGCCGTAGTCTGCTATCCCAAAGATCGGCGCCTGTTCGTCTTTGTTGATTGCCACGATCACTTTTGAGTCTCTGATGCCTGCCACATGCTGGATAACTCCTGAGATTCCGCATGCAATGTACAGTTTTGGCTTAACTTTGTGTCCGGACAGGCCGACCCATTCGCTGAACCATTTCCTGTCCTCAGCCAACGGTCTTGAACAGCCAACCTGACCACAGAGAACCGCGGCTAGCTCATCCAACATAGCCTTGTCTTCCTTCTTCTCCAAACCTCTGCCACAGCTTATGATCACTTCAGCCTCTTCGATCCTCACGCTTGAAGTCTCCAGCGGCTTCGTCTCAACAACCTCAGTTTTCGGCTCCTCAACCTTCACATCCAACTTCACAAGCTGCCCATTACGCTCCTGTGGCTGAGGCTTCTCAAAAGCTCGAGAAGGAACTGTGACAATCTGTGGTCGGGTTTTGAAGGTCACTTTTGCTGCAGCGTTTCCGCCGTAGGTTATCCTCTCTCCGATTAGCCTTCTCTGGTCATCAACATTCAATCTGGCACAGTCAGGAACGCAGCCTGCATCTAAACGAGTGGCAAGTCTAGCTGCCAAAGGTTTACCATTCTTTGTCGAGCCTATTAGCAAAATTTCCGGCTTATAGTTCGCAGTCAAATTGTGCAGTACACTCAAGTAGCGTTCGGCTTGAAAATAATCCAGAACAGGATTGTCAACAAGATACACCTTGTCTGCGCCGCACTTTATCAGTTCATTAGCTTTTTCCTGAACACCGCTGCCGATTAGAACGGTTGCTAGTTCGGTTTGAAGCTTGTCCGCTATTTCCCTAGCTTTCCCAAGCATTTCCAGAGCCAAATCATGCTTTTCCGAATAAACCCAAACACCCTTATTCTCACTCATGCCCATCCTCACCTTCGCCCAACCACACCCTCTTGAATAAGCGCCTTAGCCAACTTGTCCGCAATCTCCGCAGGGTTTTCACCTATTATCTTGATCTTCTTCCGCTCTGTCTTTGGAACCAAAACCTCAATCAACTCAATCTTCGACATAATTTTCTCACTCTGAAGGCCCAAATCTGCCGCAGTCCAAGCGACTATCTCCTTCTTCGAAGCCTTCATAATCATCATCAAAGAGGGAATACGCGGCTGATTGATCTCTCTGGTAACGGAAACCAAAGCAGGCAACTTAGCCTTCACCGTTTCAACAGCATCTTCAAGAGTTCGCTCCCCCATCACCGAGTCGCCTTCCACCGTGACCTTACGGACAGAAGTAATCTGAGGCAAACCAAGCAACTCAGCCAACCTCGAAGCGACAAGGCCGGAAAAGCTGTCAAGCGATGTCTCACCGCAAAGCACCAAGCTGCATTCTCCGATCTTCTTGACGGCTTCAGCCAGAACATACGCTGTCCCAGCCGTGTCAACATCCTTCAAGTTTGCATCATTAATCAAATAGGCTTTGTCAGCACCCATAGCAAGTGCTTCACGCAAAACAGCCTTAGCATCCTCAGAAGTAACAGTCACCGTGAATATTTCAACGTCTCCAAGCTTTTCCTTTATCCTGATGGCCTCTTCCAAGGCGTTCTTGTCAAAATCACTCATCTTTCTAGGCGCACTGGCCGTAATAAGCTGTCTAGTAGCAGGATCAACCTTCAACTGGGTAACGTCAACTGCTTGCTTCAAACACACGATTATTCTTCTCAAACGCTCCAAGCACTCCATTCAACCATTTCTCATGCGGAGAAATACAAGCTCGCCAGCTAGAATATTAAAAGTTTCCTTCAACTTTCCACAATTCCAAAACTAGAAATATTCAATTCGCCCAACGTTAATGTGGGAGCCAGCCTCAAATGGAATACGAAATCAAGTGCACCGTCTGTCATAAACAATCATCAAACCTTCTCGATTGTAAGTGTCCCTCATGTGGGCAGCCACTTGAAATCCACCAAAGCAGAAGATTCAATGAAAAGCAAATTCACACAAGAGATTACTCTGCTTGGCGCTATGCGTCATTCTTCCCTTACGTAAAAGAGACAGA
>JBGOYR010000161.1:0-2573 GCA_041479765.1 Bathyarchaeia archaeon
CAGCACAATGTTCTGGAGCAGATTGGCATAAACCCGATGGAACGGTTCGGCTTCAAAGTAGTCGAACCGCTCGTAACGCTATTGAAGTCTCAAGTCAGAATGGTGGCAAGACACCTGGGGTTGCCTGCTGAGTTTTCGGAGCGTCAGCCTTTTCCTGGGCCAGGTCTATCGGTTCGGGTGGTTGGCGAGATTCGCCCCGATAAGCTGGAAACTGTGAGGAAAGCCACGTTTCTTGCTGAGCGTGAAATAGCCCAGCACAAACCCGGCCAGTATTTCACCATAATCCTTGACAACCAGGAAGCCGCGGAACAAACTGGAGCGGTTCATATCCAAGAAATCGTGGCTCGATTGCTTAACGTGCCCTCAAGAAACGTTCACGTGAAAGTCTTCAAAGACAAAGCCACGGGCATGAAAGGAAGTGAAAGACGCTACGGCAGAGTGATTGGCATAACAGTTGAAACCGCTAATGCGAAGATTCATCAAACATCAATCCAGAGCCTCATTTCTCTTCAGGCCACGATAATAACTGAAAATCCCGACGTCACAAGAGTCTTCTACGCAGTCAAGACTCTGCCAGAGAAGAAGCCCTATGTTATCGGCATAAGAGCAATCCAGACTAAAGACTTCCTAACCGCGCTAGTCTCGGAAATACCTTGGACGACACTTAACACCGTCGCAGAAGAGATAGCTGAACAATGCCACAACGTGTCAACAGTCTACTATGACGTTACGCCGAAGCCGCCAGCAACAGTGGAGATGGAATAGCCCAGGATAGGAAAAGGTATAAAGCCTTTCTAGGCTCTTAGCCTACGGGATAAGCCATGTTCCGTGTTAGAGTGAATAAGATCGAGTCTATTCGGGATCTGGATGGTAATCTTGGGAAACGCATTGAGTTGCTTGAGGATCGTGAGGTTCCGAACTTTGTAGTAAGGCCGCGGTCTGAGGAAGGGCAGATGGTGCAGGATGTTCTTCAGGCGTTGCAGCAGCAGATGCCTATGCTTTCTCCCCGAGGGCAGTTGGCCATACCTAAGATAATCTTGTTTCTGACGGAACAGGAATATGAGAGCTTGGGCATCGACTTTGACGTGAACCAAGTCTACGAGATAGCTTTGGAGAACCAGTCGATCAGGTTTATGAAAACCGGATGACCTCATCTCTTACGCTTCTCAACGCTGAATGCTTCGGATGGAAAGAAAGCACAAAAATCATGTTCTTCAAGACTTTGTAGATTTCCTGCATGTCCGACCTTTCGCTGTTGTCACAGTAAATAGGAATCGGCTCTTCTTCTTCGCCTTCCTTGTAGTAGACGTAGATGGGCGTGAACTTCTTCCTGAACGTGACGACTTCAACGTTTAGCTTCAGCAGCTTCGCCATCTTCTCAGCGGCTCCACTTATCGGCTTCAACCGCTTCTCACGAGACGAAAAACTGGACGCGTAAACAAGCAGCTTCCCACAGGAACCTTCGAGCATGGTCTACCCCAAGGACAGCTCAATACAAAACGCATTTAAGACGCGTGCAGAAACGACACGCCTAGACTGTGGAGAGAGATAGGTTGAAATGAAAACTCGAGAACAGTGAAAACCCCATGAAAGTCAGAGCGCATGTTCTTGTGAGCGGTAGAGTTCAGGGCGTCTTCTTCAGATCCGAGACGAGACGGGAAGCTAGAAAGTGGGGCGTATTTGGCTGGGTGCGCAATCTTCTTGATGGAAAAGTCGAGGCAGTTTTTGAAGGCGAAGAGGAAGCTGTGAATGTGCTTGTAGAGTTTTGCAAACGTGGGCCACCAGACGCGGTTGTTGCAGGCGTTAAGGTTTATTGGGAGAGCTACAAAGGCGGGTTCCGGGATTTCGAAATGAGATACTGAACAATCGCTCGGCTAGGCATCGCTGTAAAGTGGCAATTTGCAGCAAACCTTACCGCTGGGTGCTCCGCAAGATTCAAATCGATTGCTGAGATTGGCTCAGATGGTCGAGAAGATGAAGAAAGTTCTCTTTGTCTGTGTAGAGAATGCTGGAAGAAGCCAGATGGCCGAAGCATTTGCGAATGAATACGGCAAAGACAAGGTTGAAGCTCTCAGTGCTGGCACTATGCCGGCAAATGAAGTCAATCCTGTTGTCCTTCAGGTCATGCTTGAGAAAGGATTTGACCTGTCAAAGAATAAACCAAAATTGATTACGGGACAGATGGTTCAGGAAGCAGACATGATAATCGTGATGGGATGTAGTGCTCAAGGATTCTGTCCTGCCCCTCTACTGAACAAAGTTGTAGATTGGGGAATTGAAGACCCGAAAGACAAACCAACAGAGAACGTAAGAGCGATTAGGGACGAAATCGAAAGAAAAGTGAGAATGCTGCTCAGCGAGATAGTCTAGTGACATTCTAGAAGACCTTTTGGCTCTTTCTAGCTGCTGAAGCTGGTTGCCAGAAACAATGCATAGACAAAAAGTAGGACTGCTCCTTCTCTCCACGTCAGTCTTTCGTTTGACAGGAAGTACCACAGGAACAGATTTGTTATAAGCGAGAATATGGCAAGTTTGGAAAAAGCGGTCATGTTCACGTTCAATGATGAAGACAC
>JBGOYR010000162.1:0-2508 GCA_041479765.1 Bathyarchaeia archaeon
CAATCTCGTGTCGCGAAGCAGAATTTTGGGCGAGGAAAAAGCAGGCTATTTTCTTCGTTTCTTCTTCTCTCTCTTAACGATCGTCACAAGCCCCGGCTGAGCCAGATTCCTTATTCGCCCATCCGGAAAAATCCGCTCTATCTCCTTCCGCATCTTGTCAAGATCCACCTTGCCGTAAGTCTTCACGTCAATCACCGGCTTCTCATGCTCATCATAACCTATCGAAAGAGCATAGCCGGAACCGATCTCAACTTTTGCCGACTCCATAACAAAGTTTGCTTCTTCAGGATCAAACTTGATTCCAGTTTCATCACGTTTGGCTTTGCGTTCCGCCATGTTAATCACTGGTTTAGAAAACCTGACCTTCGGCTAAAAGCGTTGTTAAGCCAAAATAAATATCAGAAATAAATGACACGTTGCCCGAGCAATCCATCAAATAATAGAGAGTCTCAACACCTAAAATGGATATTCTGTCTTATGAAAGACTATTTTGAAGCAACGAACTATTGCTCTCTCGGCAGCTTGTCTAAATAGTAGTTTATGATTGAGACGCAAGTAGCCGCAAGGTAAGGCCGTTTCCCCAAGCTTATTTTCTCGCCATAGCGGAGAGCGAATTTTTCAACAATCTTCGGCATCCCCACATGATCGCCCAAAATGAAGACAGAATCCGATTTGAGGCAAGTTCCAGCAACATCTATCCCATCTTCTTCAAGGATGTAGACTGCATTGTTTTCTGCCTTAGCCTTGAGTAAAGGCTCAAAACCCTTCACGTCAACGGTTATGCCAGGATGTCTCTTGCCGAAGAGAACATTCTTAAAGATTCTTGTCCATGTCTGCTGATCAGTGCGAACATCGTGAAGCGTCGATCCATCAATTTCCACATGAACAGGCGGTTTCGGAGGACCATTAAGCACAGCGTGAAACACTACGTCTTTGCGGATGGCATGAGAAAGAAACAGACTGGCAACTATGCACTCATAAACTATGTCCAACCTACCAGCGTCATGAAGATTAACAAAGTCTGAATCCGTTCTTCCTAAACGAGAAAACAGTATGAACTCGCGCAGACATCCTCACCCTATCTACGATTCTTTGTAAGCAAAGACGGACTTGTAGACTTTTCCCTTCACCGTCAACGGACAAAAAGGCAGACTACCAAAAAAAGTCTCAAACTTAAGCTATCCACAATTTTACCCCTCACGACACTCGATTATTCCTGTGGGATCGTCGTATGGCTTGGACTAACACTTCTGTGGAGACTTCTCCTGCGCAATCCCTCTTTTTCTTAACGCCCGCTAGGACTACTAGGGATAGCAATCTATTCCCGCATGCGACCGAAATCCTGATCGCCACGGATCATGTTCAAGAGAACTAAAAGCCATAAGTTTCAAGTCTGTACACCAAAGGAAACTGGAATAGCACGCTACAGAGTCAAAGTGGCAATTAATCACTTGGGCAATTAGATACTAATTGTTGATTTGCAGTGGATTAGGTGTCTCTAGAGTTGAGCAATGTTTGAAAGGATATATTGCCTGGAGGACTTGAATCGACGGCTGTTAAGTAGAATTTGAGATGCACAACTTGCGCCGGGTCTAGATGCAATTTATCTGGAGTGGTAGCATTTTCAGGCTTGATTCTTGTTTCGACACCGTTCACTTGGACAAGATACAATGTCCATGAAGATGTTTCGAAGTACATCTCTGTAACATTGTATGAAGTAAAACCTGAAGCAAACCATGTAACATTTACTCCAATGTTGCCTTCGTTTCTCAGATAGAAGTCTAAAGACTTTACATGGTCGCCAGAAGAGGTGTTGAAGCTACCCCAATCCTCGCTACTGACAACTTGTGTACATAGGACATCAAGATAAGTTTGTACTTGTCCACTTGTTACTATGGATGCTTGATGATCAATAGTCTTGGTGAAGTACAGCATGGCTAGAGTTGTTGAGAGAAAGAATACGACACAGAGCAGAATAATGAAGCCTATGTGTATGTCTGCATTTCGTATGGTAACATATCTTCCCATATTCGCATCTCCTTATAGACTCAAATGCTTCTGTTTTTAGTTATGATTCTAGAAGAATTTCCGCTTTTTCTTGTCACTTCGTATCTTTAGATCATTGCCGAATTCTTCTTGCTGCTCTGTAGGACTCTCAAATTCTGCTACTGTGACGATATCTTCCTGCTCTTCTTGAGATTCAGTTGCGTCGGCTAGTTCTGATGTGGTTTCTTCTTCTGTTGGCTCAGTAACTTCTGGCTCTGGCAGTGTTTCTTTCATAGGAGCGGGGACTTCTGATGGTTGAAAGCATCCAACTAGCTTGTTCTCTAATGTTTTTATTGCAGATTCTAACTGGGAAATCTCCTCACGTGTCGCTTTGTTATTCCTAGTCAGTTCTTCTATTGCAATCTTCTCTTCAAGCACCTTCACTCGATCTTCCAAGCTCTTCTGTTCATCGTTCAGAGAGCGCGATTCTTCTTCCAGTCTTGCTCGTCTATTCTGAAGCTC